>JABEUX010000041.1 GCA_013044185.1 Vulcanimicrobiota bacterium
CGCCGGCGCCGGCGCTACCGCCGCAGCCGACGAGTGCGAGTGAAAGAGCGACGCTCGCGGCAAAGATCAAACGTTTCATAGCTGCACCTGTCGGATCGTGTAGTTATCATCGCCGACATACAACGAGTTGTTCGTCGGGTCGTAGGCAGGGAAAAACGGATAATTAAAGCGAGCGATGTTGCCGAGCCCGTCGGCGAACGTGCACTCCGAGCTATTGCCGCCCGCGATCGTCGTCACCACACCGCTGTTCGCGGTGCCGTTACCCGGCGTTACTTGCCGCAGGTTGCAATTGCCATCGTCGGAGACGTAGAGATCGCCGTTGGTGGGGTCGTAATCAATGCCGTTGAGGCCGCTCGCAAACTGCGCCGCCGTTCCTGTACCATCGACGAAACCGCAGGTGCTGTTGCTTCCGGCGATCGTCGTTACGACACCGCTGTTCGCACTGCCGTTCCCGGTCGTCACTTGCCGGACCGAACAGTTATCGGTCACGTAGAGATCGCCGTTCGCCGAATCGACGGCAACGCCCTCAATGTTATTGAACGTCGCACTCGCCCCGGTGCCGTCGGTCGACGTGCAACTCGACGGATTGCCGGCGATCGTGATAACGACGCCGCTATTGAGCGTACCGTTGCCCGGATCGATCTGCCGAACCGTGCAGCCACTCTCGTCGGTAACGTAGAGATCGTGCGTCGCCGCATCGTAGGCGATGCCGTCGGGATAGTTGAGTTGCGCTCCGGTTCCGGTGCCGTCGATCTCGCCGCAGGTGGTGTAATTACCGGCGATCGTCGTGACGACCCCACTGTTCGCGGTGCCGTTCCCCGGCGTTATTTGCCGAATGGAACATCCGTCTGGAACGTAGAGATCGCCGTTCGTCGAATCGTATGCGATGCCATAGGGAAATCGGAACTGCGCTCCAGTGCCGGTTCCATCGACATGGCCGCAGGCCGCCGGATCCCCGGCGATCGTGGTGACCGTAGCGCTATTCGCCGTTCCATTACCCGGCGTCACTGCCCGAATCATGCAACTATCGACCACGTAGATGTTGCCGTTTGCGGAATCGTAGGCGTCGCCAGAAGGGCCGCTAAACCTCGCGGTCGTCCCGGTACCGTCGACGAGCCCCGTTGCGCCGTTCTCGCCGGCGACCGTCGTCACCAAGGCCCCCGCAGAGAGCGGGACGGTCGCGTTCAGCGCGCTTCCGGCGAGCGCGGCCGACGGGGTTGCGGTGAGTGCGAGCGCCGCCGAGCCCGCGCCGGTTGATGCGAGCGTGAAGAGATTCGGATTGCCGCCACCCGCCGGGGCGATCGCAATGCCGGAGCCCGCGGTTACCCCGGTCAACGAAGCGGCGATCGTCGGCGCGCCGGGGCCGACGATGTAATTGCCGTCGGCATCGAGCGTCACGATGAGAATCTTTGAGGTTGACGCCATCAAGAACCCATAGCCCGTGGTCGCACTCCCGGAGATCGAGCTCGACGACATTGTCGTCGCTGAGGCCACCTGGAACGAGGCCGGCACACCGGCGAGGACGACGGGAATCGCCGGGTTCTGCCCGGCGACGAAGGTCACCGAGATGCTGTTCGCCGAGAGCTTGTTGCCGGCGGCATTCGGTTGGTCGTAGGTGATGAAGGTGAGGGTGTGCGAGCCGGCGGTGGCGCTCACCGGAACGGTGCAGTTCATTGGATACGCCGTCCCCGCACTCGAGCAGTTCGGCGAGCTTGACGAGAGGTTCTGTACCGTCGGGGTGCCGCCGTCGACGGCGACGGAGATCGACTGCGTCGCCGGTGAAACGTAGGCCGGGGTGCGCCCGGTGCTCGCGCTCGGCTTCGGAATCGAGATCACCACGTGCGCGTTCGCCGCGGCTCCCGTCGAGGGGAGCCCCGGGCCTCCCGGCAGCACTGCCGCTGGCCCGGCACCGCCGGAGCCACCGCCGCCGCAGCCGGCGAGCCCCGCCGTTAGCAGCGCGGCAAACAGAAAACTCAGGCGACTCCCGTAGCGCATCGACCGACCTCCTCGGATGTGAGTGAACCACAGAACCCCAGCCGCAAAAAATATACTGCGTCGATAGGTGAGGCCAGCGTGCGCCCTAGTTATTGCTCACAAAAGAAAGCTCCTTCCCTCACAGCCCCGTTCGGAGAACCACCAAGGCCGAACTGCCATGACTGCTAGTCAACGCCCCGCCCTCCGCCGCGGGCTCGTCGGCAACCTTCCCCAAGGCACAGCCGAAGAAGATCACCGTCCGCGGCTAACGCATGCCACGCGAGCGTTCCCCCGAGCTGGTGGCATGCGTCGCTCCCTCGGGGGGAACTCGCAGCGGGGTACGCAAAGCGAGCGAGCTGTGATGCAGCGCTCGCAACTTCCCGACGATCTCGCAACGCTCGAATCGCAGAGCATCTACATTCTTCGAGAAGCCTTTGCGCGCATCGATAACCCAGCGATGCTGTGGTCGATTGGAAAAGACAGCACCGCGCTGCTCTGGATGGTGCGCAAAGCCTTTCTCGGCGAGGTCCCGTTTCCGTTGGTGCTGCTCGATACCGGCATGGAGTTCGCGGAGGTCTACGCCTTTCGCGATCTGCTCGTGCGCGAGTGGTCGTTGCCGGTCGTCAACGAAGCCTGCCCCCCCGAGAGCAGCGTCGACCAGAGCCTGCCGCCGGCGGCGCGCCATGCTGCGCGAAAAACCGCGGGGTTGCGTGCGATGCTCGAACGCGAACGCTACCGCGCCATCATCCTCGGTATACGGCGCGACGAACAAGCGATTCGCGCGAAAGAACGAATTTTTAGCCCGCGCAACGCCGATGGTTCCTGGGATCCGCAGCGGCAACCGCCCGAACTCTGGGATTACTACTCGACCGATATTCCCGACGGCGCGCACGTGCGCGTGCACCCGCTCTTGCATTGGACCGAGCGCGATATCTGGCGCTACACGCAAGCCGAGGGCATCCCGTTCGTCTCGCTCTATTTGGCGAGCAACGGGCAACGCTATCGTTCGCTCGGCGAGAGCAATATTACGTTTCCGATTCGCAGCGAAGCCGACACGATTGAAAAGATCGTTGCGGAATTAGAGACGACGCGCGAACCCGAACGCGCGGGGCGCGCGATGGACGGCGAGAGCGAAGACGCATTCGAACGGCTGCGCACCGGGGGGTACATGTGAGCGCGCTCCGCGTCGTCATGTTCGGGGATGTCGATGCCGGTAAATCGACGATTCTCGGGCGGCTCATGGTCGATTGCGGCTACGTTCCACAGCAAAGACTCGAGGAGATGGAACGTTCGAGCGAACGGCGCGGCGTACCGATGGAGTATTCCTTTCTGCTCGATGCGTTTCAGATCGAACGCGACCAAGCGATCACGCTCGATAGTTCGCGCATCTGGTTGAAGACGGCGCAACGCGAGATCGTTTTCGTCGATGCTCCGGGACACCGCGAACTCATTCGCAACCTGGTTAGCGGCGCATCGGAGGTCGATGCCGCGATTCTCGTCATCTCCGCCGAAGAGGGGATTACCGCGCAGACGCGCCGACAGGCGCTCTTTTTGCAGTGGTTCGGGTTTACCTCGGTCGTTATCGCGATCAATAAACTCGATCTCTCCGCCGCGCCGCAAGCGCGATACCTCGAGCGTGCCGCCGAAGCCGACGCCTTTCTACGCGGGCTCGGTATCGCACCACTCGCGATCGTCCCGGTCGCCGCTCGCGAAGGGGCGAACCTCGCCCGCTCCGGCGCATCGACGGCCTGGTGGCACGGGCGCACGTTGCTCGCCGAGATCGAAGCGATCGAAACGCAGCACGGCGATAAGAACGCACCGCTGCGTATGGTGGTTCAGGATGTCTATCGCCGCGGTGCGACGCGCTGGATCGTGGGGCGCATCGATTGCGGGCAGATCGCTCGCGGCGACGCACTCACATTCTGGCCGTTGCGCACGACGGCGCGCGTCGCACGCATCGTGCGCTGGCCTGAGGATGTGGAGCGGGCATCGGCGGGAGCCGCAGTCGCGCTCGAGCTCGACGAGCGCATTTTCGTCGATCGCGGTGCGATTGCAACGCACGAAGATTCCGGCCCGACGATCGGGCATGCGATCTCCGCAGCAGTGTTGTGGCTCGGCGAGCACCCCGTGCGTGCGGGCACGAACCTGCGCATGCGGTTGGGTACGCGCGAGATCGCGGTGACGGTCGCGCGGATCGACGAAACCTTCGATCCCGAAGACGGGCGCGGACGCGCCGCGCAGGAGGCGCATGCGGGCGACGTCGCTGCAGTAACGTTGGTTGCGCGCGAAACGATCGCCGCCGATCCCGCGCTCCCGGCCTCGAGCGTCTCGCGCTTCATTCTGCTCGACGAAGGGCGCGTCGTCGCCGGCGGAAAGGTGCGCGCGGTCGCAGCCGCCGCACGCGGCGAGGGCGCTACCAATATCGTTGCGGCGCGCTCCTCGGTCGGGCGCGAGGAACGCGGCGCGCGTAACGGGCACCGCGGGTATGTTTTCTGGCTTACCGGCTTGCCGAGCTCCGGTAAATCGACGATCGCGATGCGCGTCGAGCGCATGTTGTTCGAGCGCGGGCGCCACGTCTACGTGCTCGACGGCGACACGCTGCGCACGACGTTAAACGTCGATCTCGGCTTCACCGAGGAAGATCGTCGCGAAAACGTGCGCCGCACCGCCGCACTTGCGGGCCTCTTCGCCGACGCAGGGATCGTCGTGCTGACCGCGCTGATCTCGCCGTACGCGGCCGATCGCGAGCAGGCGCGCGCGGCATGCGCGGCGGGCTTCGCCGAGGTCTACGTGCGCTGCGATCTTGCAACGGCGGAGAGGCGCGATGTGAAAGGGCACTACCGCCGCGCGCGCGCCGGCGAGCTCGAACGCTTTACCGGGGTTTCCTCACCGTACGAAGCACCCGAACGCCCCGATCTTCTGCTCGACACCACGCACGAGAGCGTCGAA
>JABEUX010000199.1 GCA_013044185.1 Vulcanimicrobiota bacterium
ACGATCCGACAGGTGCAGCTATGAAACGTTTGATCTTTGCCGCGAGCGTCGCTCTTTCACTCGCACTCGTCGGCTGCGGCGGTAGCGCCGGCGCCGGCGGAGCGGCCGCCCTTCCCGGTGCGGGAACCGCGCTTCCAACTACGGATGCGCGCGTCGTGATTACCATTCCGCAGAGGGCCGGTACCTCGGCGGGATCGCGGGCCCCCGCATACGTCTCGCCCTCGACGCAATCGTTAACGGTGGCGATCGACGGTGGGACGCCGACCGCGCAGAACCTCACGCCGGGCTCGCCGAACTGCAGCGTCGGCGGCCCTTTGAGTGCGCTCACCTGCACCGTCCCGATCGCCGCGACGCCGGGCTCGCACACGTTTACGTTCACCACCTACGATGGACTCGGCGGAACGGGGAACGTGCTCTCCACCAATGCGGTGACGCAAACGATCGTAGCGAATCAAACGAACTCAATCGACGTTACGCTCGCAGGGGTGCCCGTTTCATTGCAGGTGTTCGTTCTGGGCAGCGGCACCGGCATATCCGGCATCGTTACCTCGGGGCTGCAGGTCGCGGGTGCGGTCTCGATCCCGCTCTCCGTCGCTCCCCTCGACGCGGACGGCAATATCATCATCGGTCCCGGTGCGCCGACGCTCGCCGCCTCGATAACGGGTGCGACCCCGGGTTTGGGAACCACCGTTGCGCCGAACGCCGCGAATCCTAACGAATTTACCGTGAGTGCGCTCGCCGCTGGTTCGGGGACGTTCTCAGTAACGGCGACGCCTGCGACCGCGTCGGCGGGTTCGCCGCTCTCGGCGACGGTTCCGCTCACGTTCGAAACGCTCACGACGACGATCGCCGGCAAGCCCTTCCACCTCGGGTTATTCGATGGCACCGGCACCTCCGTTCGCTTTAATGCTGTCGCAGGTATCACGTACGATTCAGCGACCGGCGATCTCTACGTTACCGACACCGCGAATTGCGCGGTTCGCTCGGTGACCCCGGGGAACGGTACCGCGAATAGCGGCACCGTCGTGACCCTCGCCGGCTCACCGGCCTGCGGCCTCGCCGACGGCACCGGGGCTTCGGCGCGCTTTTACAACCCGATCGGCGATGCATACGATCCCGCCAACGGGTACATCTACGTCACCGATCTGTCGAATTGCGCAATTCGTCAGCTCGCTCCGGGAAGCGGGACGGCGGGAAGCGGCACGGTCGTGACGGTCGCGGGTGGAGGGGGCTGCGGATACGCCGACGGCACCGGAGCGGCCGCGAAGTTTTATAACCCGGCGGGCGTGGCGTACGATCCTGCGAATGGAGATCTCTACGTTACCGACGACGGAAATTGTATGGTTCGCGAGATCATTCCCGGAAGCGGAGCAGCGGGGAGCGCGACGGTCCTGACGCTCGCCGGAAGCACAACCTGCGGATTTGCGGATGGAACCGGCACCACCGCGCGCTTCAACCATCCTGCGAGTATCGCCTACGATCCGGTGAATGGGGATCTCTACGTTACTGATAACGGCAATTGCGTCGTTCGCCAGGTGACGCCCGGAAACGGGACGGCGAATAGCGGCACGGTCACGACGCTCGCCGGAAGCACGTGCGGGTTTGCTCAGGGAACCGGCACGAGCGTGAAATTCGGAGAGGCCTCCGGGATTGCGTACGATTCCGCAAACGGTAATTTTTATATCACCGACTATACAAACTGGGTGATTTGGCAAATGACGCCCGGGAACGGCACGGCGAATAGCGCATCGGCGATGGTCGTCGCGGGCGGAGTGAGGGGATGGAGCGACGGCATCGGTCCCATTGCCCAGTACTTTAGTCCGGATTTTCTCGCCTACGATCCGACGAACAACGCTCTCTACATCACCGATGCAGGGAGCGATACCGTACGGGAACTTCAGCCCTAGCCCCGCGCCTCAAAACGGCGTCGATTTGATGACCGAGGGCGGCATAAAGCGCGCAAGCCCGCGCTGAAGATCGCGATCGACTTCCTTGAGAACGGACTTCTTTAGATCGTACGCATTCGCGAATACGGCGAAATCGTTGACGACCGTGCTCACCTCATCGATCATCTCGGCGGCCTGTGATGCTTTGATCCCTTGCACATTGGCCGCCTTTTCGAACGTGCTGCGCGTGATGTCGTCGCCGGTGCCGGGCCCGCGCGAATACGTCAAGTCAAATGCCGGTGCGAGCGTCCAACCTCCACGTTCATCCATCAAAAACGCGTGCTGATTCGCGTGATCGTCGCGATTGTGAGCCAAGACGTTAAAGACCATTCGCCGGTACATGTCATCAACTGCGGCTTCGCTGCCCGTCATTCTTCGGCTCAACTTCATGAGATCGTCGTAGCCCATCGTCGGCTCGTGCCACGGCACTTCGAGGAGCGCCGCCGCCGAAATCATATGCAGTCGGCGATTCCCGTCCAGTCGATCGAAGCGCTCCGTCGCGAAGTAGCGGCCTCGCTTGCCCTCGATTAAGCGCGTTGCGCTCATCGGCAATCCCGCTGCGCGCGCCATATCTGCGTAGGTAGCTTCAAGCGCGCCGATATCCTCGACGTCGTTTGCAGAGTTGCGGAACTTGATAATCCAGTGACTGAAGCCTTCAGGCACGTCGGCATCACCAGCAACGACCTGACCGGCCGCGTTCATTCCGACGAGCACCTTGGGGCGCGCACCGCCCGATGACCCGCCGAGACGTTCGAGCTGCTCGAGCGCAGCCGTCTCTTGGCCGTCGAGCACTTCAGTCGCGCTTGCCGCTAGTGCATCGAGATCTATGCGGGCCTCTTCTTCTTGTGTGATCTCGGGCGCGTACACGAGCGCTCCGGGGCCACGCCGTCCAACGATCGCAAGCTGGTCGAGCGCGGTCAGCGACGCATAGGGAATCCCCTCGCGCTCTGCGCGACGGCGCACGAGCATCTCGCCCCATGCATCGGGAAGGCTATGCGCAAAAACACCCGAGAGCCCGTGAAAATCAGGAGCGTTCGTCGGGTAGAGAAG
>JABEUX010000200.1 GCA_013044185.1 Vulcanimicrobiota bacterium
CGCACGATCACCTGATTGACCAGCGATGATTTTCCGCTCCCGCTCACTCCGGTCACCGCGCAGAAAACGCCGAGCGGAATCCGCAGGTCGAGATCGCGCAGATTGTTGGCGCGCGCCTTCCGCACCTCGAGCCAGCCCTTCGGCGTACGGCGCTGCGTGGGGATCGGAATAAATTTCCGTCCGCTCAAGTAGGCACCGGTCTCCGAACGCGGATTTGCGAGCACGTCGTCGAGCGTTCCGACGGTAAGAATCTCGCCGCCCTCGGCGCCCGCCCCCGGCCCGATATCGACGATGACGTCGGCGGCGCGCATCGTGTCTTCGTCGTGTTCGATGACGACGAGCGTATTGCCGATATCGCGTAGCGTTCGCAAGGTGGCGAGCAATCGATCGTTGTCGCGCTGGTGCAAGCCGATCGAGGGTTCGTCGAGGATGTAGAGCACGCCGACGAGCGCGCTGCCGATCTGCGTCGCCAAACGAATACGCTGCGATTCACCACCGGAGAGCGTCGTCGCCGAACGCGCGAGCGTGAGATAGTCGAGCCCGACGTTGGAGAGAAAGCTCAAACGCGCGCGAATCTCCTTGATGATTTGGTGCGCGATCTGTAGGTCGCGTTCGCGCAGTTTCAAGGTGCCGAAAAAACTCTCCGCACGTTCCACGGAGAGCCGCGTCAACTCGTCGATATTGACGTCGGCGATCTTCACCGCGAGCGCTTCGGGTTTCAGGCGCGCCCCTTTGCAGGTGGGGCAGACCGAGGTCGCCATATACTTTTCGATATCTTCTTTGACGTACTCGCTCGACGTCTCGGTATAGCGGCGCTGCAGATTATTCACGACCCCTTCGAAGGTCGCCTTATACTCCCAGGTCTTTCCCGAGCGGGTCTTATAGGCAAACTCCTGTTCGCGATCGGTGCCGTAGAGCACGACATCGAGTACCTCGTCGGAGAAGCGCTCGACCGGGGTCGTCATGCGCACGTTGTAGCGGCGCAGGACGCGCTCGAGTTGCTGCAGATAGTAGGCGTTCATCGAGGGAAAGCGCCCCGTGCCCAACGTCTTGCTCCACGGCACGATCGCGCCGTCGGCGATCGATTTGCTGCGGTCGGGGATCACCTTCCAGGGATCGATCTCGACTTTTTCGCCGAGTCCGCTGCAGGAGGGACAGGCACCATACGGTGAGTTGAACGAGAAGAGACGCGGCGCGAGCTCTTCGAACGAGAGCCCGCAATCGACGCATGCGAACGCCTCGCTAAAGGTCACTTCGCGCGGTTTTTTTGTCGGCTCCTCGAGCGAAGCGGTAACGATGCCGGTCGAGAGCCGCAACGTCGTCTCTACCGAATCGGTGAGCCGTTTGCGAATATCGGGCTTGTTGACGAGCCGATCGACGACCACTTCGATGGTGTGCTTGCGCTTTTTGTCGATCGTGATTTTTTCGCGCAGCTCGCGCATCTCGCCGTCCACCCGAACGCGCGCGAAGCCCTCCTTCGCGATCTCCTCGAAGAGTTTGGTATATTCGCCCTTGCGGCCGCGGACCAACGGCGCTAACAACACGATGCGCGTGCCTTCGGGAAGATCGAGGATGGCATCGACGATCTGCTCGCTGCTCTGCGTCGTGATCGCGCGCCCGCATTTCGGGCAATGCGGAACGCCGATGCGCGCGAAGAGCAGGCGCAAATAATCGTAGATCTCGGTCACCGTTCCGACCGTCGAGCGCGGGTTGCGCGAGGTCGATTTCTGATCGATCGAGATCGCCGGCGAGAGTCCCTCGATATAATCGACGTCGGGCTTCTCCATCTGCCCTAAGAATTGACGTGCGTACGACGAGAGCGACTCGACGTACCGGCGCTGTCCCTCGGCGTAGATCGTATCGAAGGCCAGCGAGGATTTGCCGGAGCCCGAGAGCCCGGTCACGACGATGAGCCGATTGCGCGGAAGCGTCAGGTCGACGTTCTTGAGATTGTGTTCGCGCGCGCCCTTAATAACGATCGAATCGAGTCCGTGCCCCATGGTTATCCGTTCCGAGACCGCGCCGCGGCAGTCTCCAGCGCTCGACCAACCCCCGAAAACGCAGTAACGGTTGCATGCGGGGGCGGCGCGTCGGCGGGCAGGCGCTCTCCGCGCACGTTGAGCCAGATCGCGGTCATCCCCGCGGCCAAGGCGCCGGCGATATCGCGGTCGTAGCGATCGCCGACCATCGCGGCGTGCTTCGCGGGAACGCCGAGCCGTTCGCAAGCGTGTTGAAAGAATGCCGGGTCGGGCTTGAGTAGCCCGGTATCGTCGGCAAAAAACGTTCCGTCGACCGCTTCGGCGAGCCCGAGCAGCGCAATTTTCTCAACGTGCGTCTCGGCGAAGCCGTTGGTGAGAATCCCGAGCCGGCGTCCTCGAGCTCGCTGCTCCTCCAAAAGTTCGAGCGCACCGGGAAAGAGCGCAAAGTATTTTTTACGCAGCTGGTAGTAGCGATTGGCGGTGCGATGCGCGAGTGCGGCGTCGACGATCCCGAGCTCGGCGAGCGCCCGCTCCCACATCCTCTCGCGCAGGCGCGCCAACTTCGTTCGCAACTGCTCCGGGGTTATTCCGTGCCAAAAACTCGCGGCTTCACGTGCGTAGGCATCGGCGAGCTGCCGCGCATCGATATTCCGTTCGCGCGCGACTTCTTCGGCTGCCTCCATGCCGGCGAGGAGACAGGCTTGGGTATCGTCGTGTAGCGTATCGTCGAGGTCGAAAAGAACGAGGTCGATCATTCCGGCTCTCTTTCGTCGAGCGCGCGCGCGAGCACTTTCGGCGCGCGCCCTCC
>JABEUX010000042.1 GCA_013044185.1 Vulcanimicrobiota bacterium
CTCGGGGTGACAGAGAACCCTGCTCGGGGTGACAGAAAGCCCTACTCGGGGTGACGGAGCGGGCCTCGGCAGGCCCTCCGCCGCGGCTTTCCTAACTTCCGCCCTCTGATGATCGATGCGTCCGCGGCCCCAGCGCTCGACCCCTCGTTCGAGCAGTTCTCGGAGTCGATCTCGCACGCCGTTGAATCGGTTCGCAGCATCTCGGAGTCGATCGCCGCGACGGCTCAGGAGCAGACCACCCTGATGGTCGCCCTCGCCGAGACCGCCGATCTGCTCTCCCGCGATTCCTGGACGACCGCCTCGCGGCTCCAACAGGCGCAGACGCAGGCGCACGCCACCACGAGCGCGCTCGCCGAATCGGTTCAGGTCGTCGGCGAACTGCTCACCTCGGTCCAACAACTGGCGGAGCTCTCCGGGCAGACCGCCGCAGCGATGGATGAATTCGGCCGGTTGATGAGCGAGATCGGGCGCATGGCCGCCTTCGTTGAAGATGTCTCCGACGAGACGCAGTTGCTCGCGCTCAACGCCGCCATCGAGGCGGCCCGCGCCGGAAAGCACGGTCTCGGCTTCGCCGTCGTGGCGGGCGAGGTCGGCCGGCTCGCAAAGACCACCGGCGAATCGACCTCCGTTATCACCGGGCTCGTCGTCGAAGTACGGCGCGAAGCCGAAGCGACGATCGCTGCGGTGCGTGCGAGCGCGGAGCAATCCGCGGAATCGGCGCCGCTCGCTCGCCAGGCGCAAGAAGCGATCCAACTTGTTGCCTCGCTCTCCACCGACCTCTCGCACGCGATCGACGGCGCGGTGCACGCGAGCGGACAGCAGAGCGATCAATCGAACAAAATGATCGAACGCACCGCATCGCTTTCGACGATGATGGCCGAGGAAGGGCGCGAAGCGCTCGAAGCAGCGTTTGCGACGCAGCGCCTCTCCTACTACGGTGCGGAGATGGCGTATCTCTCGCGCTCCACTGCGGTGCAGCGCTCCGAAGGCGCGACGTTACGCTGCGCTACATTACTGCCACCCGGCTACCCGCCGGCGCGCGCGCTCCAATACGTTCAGAAGCGCATCGAAGAACTCACCTCCGGGCGCCTTCGCATCGAGTTGCACGTTCCATTCGAGGGTGGAACCGAACAGGAAGAGCTCTTGCGCGTGCGCTCCGGCGAACTCGATATCGTCAGCGTCACCACCTTCGTCGCCGGATCGATCTCGCCGCTCGTTCAGCTCTTCGACCTTCCCTTTGTGTTCGGCACGCCGGCCGAGGCGCACGCCGTTATCGACGGGCCGCTCGGGCGCCACGTGTTGCAATCCTTCGCGCCATTCGGGCTCACGGGGCTCGGATTTCTCGAAAACGGCATGCGCCACTTCACGAATTCGTTGCACCCGGTCACGCAGCCCGACGATCTCAAACGCATGCGCGTCCGCATTCAAGATTCGGTCGTCTACCTGGCACTCATGCACGCCTTCGGCTCGATTCCGAAAGTCATCCCCTTCAACCGCGTGCACGATGCACTCGTCGCTAAAGATGTCGACGCGCAAGAGAATCCGCTCGCCAATATCGTCGGCGCGAAACTCTACGAAGGGCAGCGCTATCTCACCCTGACCGCGCACGCCTACAACACGCAGATCGTTCTCGCCAACTCCGATCGCTTGCGCCAGCTCTCGCCCGAAGATCGCAAGGCACTCGCGCAAGCGTTCGAAGAGGCGCGCAACACGCATCGCTCGATTGCAGCAGAGCAAGAGGCCGAGGCGCTCTCCGAACTTCAGCGCCATTTAGAGGTCCACCGCTTCACCGATATCGAACGCGAACAATTTATCGAAGCGGCGACCTTCGTATGGGAACGCATGGAGCCGCTCTTCTCGCCCGATATCTATCAGGCGCTGCTCTCGCGCGAGCTGCATTCGTGGAGCAACCCTCGCGCGACCATCGACGCGCGGCATACGCGTGCGTTTTCCGTCGACGAAGTCATCCATGCAATCGACACCTCGGTGGCGGTGGTACGCACCTCCGCCGGCAGAATCGGCAAAAACGCGCAGACCGAAATTGTGGGTTCGCTTAAAAGCCTAGCGGGGCAATCGCACGGCATGTCGGAGACCAGCAACGGCCTCGCAGATCGCTTTTTGTCGCTCGGCGAACGTTGCGCGAAGGCGCAAGCACAGCTCGGAGATGCCGATCGCATCGTCGAACGGCTCTTTTCCACCATCGACGCGCTCGCGACGATGGCGATGCAGAGCCGCGATGCGCTCGGTAAATTCGCGAAGTCGATGAACCAAATCGTCGATATCGTCAGCGTCGTACGCGCAGTCTCCGATAAAACGAACCTCCTCGCTCTCAACGCCGCGATCGAAGCCGCGCGCGCCGGCGAACACGGGCGAGGCTTCTCCGTCGTCGCGACCGAGGTGCGAAAGCTCGCCGATAAAACAAAATCATCGACGCAAGAGATTCGTTCGGTCCTCGCCGATCTCGACAAGCGCAGTAAAGCGACCGCCGGTGCTATCGCGTCGGATGTCAGCAAGGCCGAAGCGAGCGGCAAGCACGCGCGCGCGGCGCAAGCGGCATTCGAACGCATCGGCGGCTTCGTCGCTGCGGCGAACACCACGCTCGGCGACGCCGAACGAGAATCGCGAGCCGCGGCGCAACGTGCGTACGCCATGTACGGCGATTACATGCAGATGGCCGAGCTGATTCGCGAATATGCCGACGAGTGCTCCGAAGCGATCGAGACCGCCGATCGCCTCGAACGCGAACGCAACCGACTCTTCGCCTCGGCGCGGTAAGCGATGTCGCTACGATTCGGGCAGAGTGCCGACGCGCTCGTCGGCATCGACGAGAACGGAACGATCGTCCTGTGGAATAGCGCCGCCGCCGCTCTGCTCGGGCGATCCGAGGAGGATGCGCTCGGTCGCCCCTGCCACGAAGTACTCGCCGGTCGAACGCCCTCGGGCTCTCACCTCTGCATGCCCGGTTGCGCGGTGCAGAAGAGCTGCGCGCAATTTCGCGCCCCGCGTCGCTTCGAAATCGTTATTCCGCACCCCGACGGCAGCGATCTCTGGCTCGACGCCGTCACCTGCGTCGTCCCCGACGAGCGCGGGCGCCCGGTCGCGTTGCACCTGCTCTGCGAGAGCGTCGCCGCGCGCCACCTCAAGCGCATCGCCGCGGGCATGCAGCGCGATCGCCAACCAAGCCCAACGCCACCCTCGATCCCGGCGGTCGCTCTGACGGGGCGCGAGCGCGACGTTCTCCGCTTGCTCGCGCAAGGGCTCCGTACCGCCCAGATCGCCGAGGAGCTGCAACTCGCCCCGGCGACCGCCCGCAATCATATCGGCAACCTGCTCCAGAAATTCGGCGCCCACTCGCGCGCCGAGGCCGTCGTCCTCGCGCTCCAACGTGGCATGATTCATTTGACCTAGAAGAATCGGTAGGTTTGCCTATGGTCGCCCGCGCGACATTCCCGTACATTCGAATCGAATGAACGTTCGATAGAACGATTCGAGATCGAAAACAAGGAGCGTAAGCGGTGCAGGCCTACGACCAACGGCACGAAGATATCCTCGACAGCGCTGAGTCGCTCTTCGCCCAGCAGGGATTCCACGCCACCAGCATGCGCGACATCGCGCGCGCCGCGTGTATCAGCGTCGCCGGCCTGTACTACTATCTTCCGAGCAAACAGCACGCGCTCTCGTTCGTTTGCGAACGCATCTTCGATCGCCTGGAAGCCGGCACTGCCGAGAGTGCGCGCTACTCCGACCCGTACGAACGCCTCTCGGCCTTCGTACGCGGACATCTTCGCTATCTATTAACCAACAATCGCTCCTACCGCGTCTTGTTGCACGATATGCAGGCGCTCGATCGCGAATCGAGCAGCGGCGTGCGCGTACGGCGGCGCCGTTACTTTCAATCGCTCGTCGATCTCCTCGCCGAGTTGGAGCCGCACGCCGAAGGCAACGCCCGCGTCGCCGCCGGCGCACTCTTCGGCATGCTGAATTGGGCGCCCACATGGTACCGCGAAGAGGCCGACGGCGACGTCGAAGCGACCGCCGAACGGCTTACCGAGCTCTTCCTACGCGGATTTCGCAGCAGCGCACTCGTCGCGGAGGCTTCCTCATGAACGAGCGCATCGCATGCGCGCGCGAAGGGCGTCGCGCGCGCATCACGCTTCAGGCCGGGCCGCTCAACGTGCTCGGTATCGCCGATATTCGCGCCCTCACTGCGGCGATTCGCGAAAGCGAGAGCTGTACCGTCGTCAGTATCGAGGCCGCCGGCGAACGCGCGTTCTGCGCCGGGGTTGAAGTCGGCGACCACGTGCCCGAAAAAGCACCCGAGATGCTCGCGGCATTCGAAGAGATGGCGCGAGCCTTTCTCTCCGCCTCTCCGGCGATCGTCTGCGCGGCGAATGCCCCGGCGATGGGCGGCGGCTTCGAACTCCTTTTGCTCGCCGATCTCGCGCTCTGCTCGACGCGAGCATTTTTCTCTCTCCCCGAAGTACAACTCGCAGCACTCCCGCCGATCGCATGCGCGCTTCTGCCGCGAGCGATCGGCACCCAACGCGCGTTCGATGCGATCCTTACCGGGCGAAAAATCGATGCGCAGAGCGCTCTAGCGTGGGGCCTGGTCGGCAGCGTCCTCGCTCCCGAGGATCTCTCCGCAACGACGGAGGCGCTCTGCGCGCGGCTTCTCGGATTCTCCGCCGTCGCCGTGCGCGCGTGCAAGCGCGCGATTCGGTTCGACGATCTTTCGCTCGCGATGCATGCGTATCGCGACGAGCTCTTGCCCAGCCGCGACGGGGCCGAAGGCATAGCGGCATTCCTTGAAAAGCGCTCTCCCGTTTGGGCGCATACTCTTTCCAAAGGAGATGAATACCGATGACTGCGACCACCGAGGCGAGCACCGCTCAAGAGGACGTTCTCTACTCCGTCGACGACCGCGTGGCGACGATTACCTTCAATCGCCCGCAAGCCTACAACGCCTACACGACCGAGACGTTGGGGCGCCTGCACGAAGCGCTCCGTCGCGCGATGTGGGATGACGAAGTGGGCGTCGTGGTGCTCACCGGTGCGGGGCGCAAGGCGTTTTGCACCGGCGGCGATGTGAAAGAGTACGCCGAACGGTACGTCGAGCATCCCGAGCAATTTTGGAAGTATATGGTGCTCTTCCAAGATTGTCTCGACACGATTCGTAATATGGGTAAACCGACGATCGCGCGCATCAACGGCATGGCCGTCGGCGGCGGGAACGAGATGAATATGGCCTGCGATCTTGCGGTCGCAGCCGAGCACGCAACGATCCGCCAGGTCGGTACGCGGGTCGGCAGCGTCGCCGCAGGCGGCGGCACGCAGTGGCTCCCGATCATCGTCGGCGATCGTCGCGCGCGCGAGATGCTCTTCTTGTGCGAACCGATTACCGCCGCGCAAGCGCTCGATTGGGGACTCGTGAATCGCGTCGCACCGTACGAACAACTCGACGAGGTCGTCCGCGATCTCTGCAATAAATTGCTCGATAAGTTCCCGCAATGCTTGAGCTATACGCAATGTCAGGTGAATTACTGGAAGGATCAGTCGTGGTACGCGACCATCGGTCACGCCCGCGAATGGCTCGCATCGCATTTCGCCGGCGCGGAGACCGCCGAAGGCATGCGCGCCTTCGTTGAAAAGCGCGAGCCCGATTACGCCGCGATTCGGCGCGCTCGCCGATGAACGCTGCGGTTTTCATCGGGCCGAATCGACCGCTCGAAATTGAGAAACGGCCGATGCCGGTTCCCGGGCACGGCGAGATCGTTATTAAGGTTGCGGCGTGCGGCCTCTGCCACACCGACCTGCACTATATCGATCACGGCGTTCCCACCTTCGCGCCGGCACCGCTCATTCTCGGCCATGAAGCCTCGGGGACGGTCTTCGCCGTCGGCGACGGAGCGATCGAACGCCGTGTCGGCGATCGCGTCCTGGTTCCCGCGGTGCTATCCTGCGGTCGCTGTGAAGCCTGCCGACGCGGACGCGAAAACATCTGTGCGAACGGCCTCATGCTCGGCAATCATATCGACGGTGCCTACGCCGAATACTTGAAAGTACCGGCGAAAGACGTCCTGCTGCTCCCCGATGAGTTGCCGCTCGAAGAAGCATGCCTCATCGCCGACGCCGTCTCCACACCCTACCACGCCGTCGTCAATCGCGGCGAGGTGCGCCCCGGGGATCGCGTCGTCGTCATCGGGTGCGGCGGCGTCGGCATCAACGTCATTCAGATCGCCGTCGCTGCGGGCGCCGAGGTATGGGCGGTCGATATGAAACCCGAGCGCTTGGAGTTTGCACTCCAGTTCGGCGCGGCCCACGTTATCGATGCGAGTAATGCGCCCGACGTCGCGCGCGCGGTGCGCCGTGCGACCGATGGCGGCGCCGATATCGCCTTCGAAGCGATCGGCAATCCAAAGACGGTTCGAACGGCGATCGAGAGCGTTCGGCGCGGTGGGCGTATCGTCGTCGTCGGCTTTTGCTCGGAGCCCGCGGAGATTCCGGCCGGTAAAGTGATGTTCGCCGAATTAGAGATTCGCGGCTCGCTCGGATGTCGCCCGGTCGACTATCCGCGCATCATCGAACTCGCGCGACGCGGACAGATTCGGATCAAAGAACTGGTGAGCGAACGCGTCTCGCTCCAAGATATCAATCGCGGCCTCGACTTTCTGCGCGCCGGCATCGGCCTGCGTACGATCGTCGTCCCCTCGCACTAGGAAGGAAGCTCTATGAGCACGCAGAGCCTACCGCAAAGCATCGAAGCACTCGTCGAGCATTGCGACCGCATCATCGAAGAGCCCGGCTTCGCCCCCGCCGTTGCGTGGAAACGGGCCGCGCCGAATCGCGCCGCGATCGGATGCTTTCCGGTCTACACACCCACCGAGGTATTTTACGCATCCGGGGTGCTGCCGGTAGGGCTTGCAGGAGGCGGCAACCGCATGGAGATCGCGCACGCCGATTCGCGCTTTCAGTCGTTTATTTGCTCGATCATTAAGAGCACGCTCGAGCAAGGAATGACCGGTCTCCTCGAGGATCTCGACGGCGTCGTCTTTCATTCCATTTGCGATCCCGCTCGCAATCTCGCCAGCGTCTATACGCGGAACTTTCCGCAGACTCCGGTGGAATATATCCACTTCCCGCAAAATTTTGAGGCCGAAGAAGCGCCTCAGTACCTTCGTGACGAGTACGAGCGCGTCGCGCGCTTTGCCGGCGAGCTGAGCGGAAAGCAGATGACGACCGAAGATCTCCGTGCCGCGATACGGATCTACAATCGCGTTCGGGAGACGATTCGGCGCCTCTACGCGCTACGCCGCGATTCTCCGCATCTGCTGCGCACGCGCGAACTCTATCCCTTGGTGCGGGTCGGGCATCTCATTCCACCCGAGGAGCACGCCGAGCTGCTCGCCGATGCGTTGCACGCCGCAGCAACCCGCGAAGGGCGCGAGCGCGACCGCATTCGCGTCGTCCTCACGGGATCGTTCTGCGAACAACCCACGCTCGATCTCATCGCGGCGATCGAAGATGCCGGCTGCTATCTCGTGGACGACGATTTTCTCATCGGTCGCCGCTGGTTTAACGGCAACGTTCCGGAGAATACCGCCGATCCACTTCTCGCGCTCGCGGAGGACTACCTCAATGCCTCGCTGCCGTCGCCCGTGAAGCACGACATGCGTATCTCGCCCTCCGAGTTGCTCGTCGAGCGCGCCCGCTCGCACCGTGCCGATGCAGTCATCGTGCTCTGTGCAAAATTTTGCGAACCATCCCTCTTCGCCTATCCGATCTACCGTAAAGCCCTCCAAGCAGCCGGCATTCCGCATCTCTTCTTAGAGTTTGAAGAAAAAATGTGGATGTTCGATCGGATTAAAAGCGAGATCGAGACGTTCGTCGAGTCCCTTCTTTTCGATTAGGAGTACGTGCGATGACCGAAAACCACTATCAAGGCAAGCTTCACCATCTCCAAAAAGAGCTTATGTCGGAGTATTATGCCGCGCTCACCGCCTCGGCGAACGGCAGCGGCGTCCCCGCCGCGTATTTGCTGATCGGTGGAAATCCGGTAGAGCTGCTCCGCGCGTTCGACATTCTTCCGGTCTTTCCGGAGGTCAACGCGCTGCAACTTGCAGTGCGCAAGCAGTCGCTGCCCTTTATTCAATCGGCCGAATTTATGGGCTACTCCTCGGATAACTGCGCCTACGTCAAGGCCGATATCGGCATGTACTTCGGGGGGCGACAGACCCCATTTGCAACGATCCCCGAACCCTCGCTCCTCCTCTGCAATTATGTGGGTTGCAACGTCTATCTCGACTGGTTCGGGCACCTCGCGGAATTCACGGGGCAATCGGCCTTTCAACTCGATATTCCGTTCATTCGCTCGGCTTCGGGTAAACCGTCGAAAGAGGACATCGAGTATGTCCTGCGCCAGCTCCATCACCTCATCGAGCGCTGCGAAGAGATTACCGGGCGAAAACTCGACGAAGAGAAGTTGCGCGAAGCGGTTCGCCTTTCATCGCTGACCGGCGACCTGTGGGCGAAAATCAAGCACCTCACCAAACGTACGCCGGCGCCCTACGATGCGTATTTCGATTCCGTTACCATGATGGCGCCGCTCTATTGTCTGCGCGGAACGCCGCAGGGACTGGAATTTTTTGAAACCGCCTACGCCGAATTGCTCGCCAAAGCCGAAGCCGGCATCGGGCCGCTGGAAAAAGAGCGCTTTCGCTACGTCATCGAGGGGCCGCCGCCGTGGCCGCACCTACGTGCGTTTCGCGATATGTTCTCGCGCTGGGACGCCGTCGCGGTCGCATCGACCTATTCTACCGTCGGCGGCCTCTGGGAGTTCGGCTTTTCGCACGACCCCGACCACCCGCTGGAATCGATCGCGCGTCACCTTCTGGAGTGGAACCTTACCAATCGCAACTTCCTCCAACGCTACGAGCAGATCGAACGTTACCTCGAAGAATGGAACGCGAGTGCGTTGGTGATCCATTCGGTCAAGAGTTGCCGCCTCTTCTCCGCCGGACAGGGTGATATGCGCGAGTATTTCACCAAACGCGGCGTACCGACGTTACTCGTGGAATCCGATTTAGAAGATCCGCGCTATTTCTCGGAGGCGCAGATGCGCAATCGCATCGATGCGTTCTTCGAATCTATCGCCCATCGCCCAACCCGTGAAGGAGTGACGGCATGAAATATGCGGCAGGCATCGATGTCGGCTCGACCCAGACCAAGTGCATTATTATCGACGAAAACAAACGGATCGTCGCTCGCGCCCTCACCGATACCGGCGCGAACATTACCCGAGCGGGCGAGCGGGGCTACGAAGCGGTGCTCGCGGCGGGCGGCATCGCGCGCGAAGACGTGCTTTGCGTCGTCGGCACCGGCTACGGCCGTTTTAAGGTTTCCTTCGGCGATCTCCAGATTACCGAGATCACCTGCCACGCCAAAGGCGCGAGTATGCTCTTCCCCGACACCGCGACGGTCATCGATATGGGCGGGCAGGACGCGAAGGGCATCAGCGTACAGAACGGCGAGGTCGTCGATTTCGTCATGAACGATAAATGTGCGGCCGGGACGGGGCGCTTTCTCTCCACCGCCGCCGAGACGCTCGGCCTCTCACTCGACGAAATCGGCGCGATCTCGCTCAAAGCGCGCAACCCCGTGCGCCTATCGACCGTCTGCACGGTCTTTGTGGAATCCGATATCATGTCGTACGTCGCGCAGGGTAAAAAAACCGAGGATATCCTCGGCGGCATTCACAGCGCGATCGCCGCGAGAACGATCGCTTTGGTACGGCGCGTCGGGTTAAAGCCGAATTACACCTTTACCGGCGGCGTTTCGCTCAACGTCGGCATGGTGAAGATGCTCGAAGAAAAACTCGGTGCCCCACTCAACGTGAGCCCGGATTCACATTATATGGGCGCGATCGGCGCTGCGGTGTTCGCACTCGAACACGCAATGTCGACGACGGCCGCGTCGTAAAGGAGAGAGAACATGAATATTATCGCCGGCGTCGATTTGGGTTCGCGCAGCACGAAAGTCGTACTCATCGACCGCGAAGGGCGACAACTCTTCGCTAGCGCGACGCGCACGCGCCCGCCGTTGATCGAACTGGTCGACCGCGCGGTCGACGAGGCGCTCGCAGCCATCGGCGCCGGGCGTAGCGACCTTCGCTATATCGCAACGACCGGATTTGGCCGCTCGAGCTATCCCGAGCGCGATCTCCAACTGACCGAAGTCACCGCCGCGGCGTACGGGGCAGCCGCGCTCTTTCCCGGGACGCGCTGCGTACTCGATATCGGCGCACAGAGTTCGCGCGCGGTGAAAATCGCTCCGGGCGGACGGGTTCGCGAATTTAAATCGAACGAAAAATGTGCTGCCGGGGCCGGCGGCTTCGTCGAACGCGCTGCGAAATACCTCGAGACCGAGCTCGCTGAGGTCGGGGAGCTTTCGATGAACGGCAACGAGCCGGTTGCAATATCGAGCGTTTGCGCGGTATTGGCGGAATCGGAGATCATCAATCACGTCAGTCAGGGCGAGTCGCGAGAGAATATCCTGCGCGGCGTACACCAATCGCTCGCCGAACGTGCGGTGCTGCTCGTCAAACGGATCGGTATCGAAGAGGAAGTGACGCTCGTCGGCGGCATGGGCTACCAGGCGGGAATGATCCGCGCGTTGCAAGAGGCGCTCGCCGTGCCCATCAACTGTGCGCCGCAACCCGAGATGGCCGGTGCGCTCGGTGCGGCGCTGCTTTCTAAACGCCGCATCGAAAAGAGTGCCGCGTGAGTGAAGCCCTCGACGGTCTTCGCGAGGAGCATCGCCGAATTCTAGAGGTTTTCGATCGCTTCGAACAACGCTGCGCCTCGCCGAACGAACCGTCGCCCCAATACGTGAACGGGCTCTTGGACTTCATTCAGATTTTCATCGACGCCAACCATCACGGGAAGGAAGAGCGCGCGCTTTTCCGTGCGACCGACGCCCACCCGTGGCTGAACAGTTTTGCGATGCTGTTAACCGAGCAGCACGAAGCCGGGCGCGGGCTGGCGCGCGCCGTCGCGCGCGCTCGGGAACGCGGGCACTCGGGGCTCGCCGAGTTGCGGAGCTTCGTCGAGTATTTGCGCGAACATATCGCGCGAGAGAACGAGGCCATCTTCGTTACGATCGAACAGGCACTCGACGAGAGTTCCGGCGCCGACCTCGCGGCCAGATTTGCAGAGATCGAAAGCGAGGTTATCGAGCACTGGAAGATCGCCGAACCCGACGAGGCGAATCGGCGGATCGGCGAATTGCGCCGTTGGGATGCTCTTCTTGTTCGTGCGTAGGTGCCGTTCCGAGATACAAAAAAATCGCATCGGCGACGCAGACCGGTGCGTCGCTGCCGTACGCTTCGATCGCGACATGCAGGGCGACGCGCAGGCCGAATGTGGCGGCGCGCACGCTCGCGATCGAAAAGCGCGCGCGCACGCGAGCCCCGGAGCGCACGGGCGCGAGAAAACGCACGCGGTCGAGACCGTAATTCAAGACCGATCCCACCTCGCGAATATGGCAACTGCGGTGCCAGAGGACCGGGATGAGCGAGAGCACGAGATACCCATGCGCGATCGTGCCACCGTACGGGCCCTCTCCGGCGCGGACCGGATCGACGTGAATCCATTGCCGATCGTCGGTGCACGCGGCAAACGCATCGATCCGTCGCTGATCGACGCGCAACCACGGCGCCGAAACGAGTTCGTGCCCTTCGAGCGCGCGGAGTCCGGAAAAGCCTTGCACGATTGTCGCTGCCATCTCTTCATCTCTCTTCGCAGAAGGAGCTACGATGCCTCGGTCGATCATCGAACCATTTCGTATTAAATCCGTCGAACCAATCCGTATGACCACGCGTGAGGAACGCGAGGGTTACCTACGCGAGGCTGCCTTCAACCCCTTTTTGCTTCGTGCCGAAGACGTCCTCATCGATCTATTGACCGATAGCGGCACCGGTGCGATGAGCGCCGACCAGTGGGCTTCAATGATGCGCGGCGACGAATCGTACGCCGGAGCGCGCTCGTTTTATCGCTTCGCCGATACGGTGCGCGATATTTTCGGTTTCCAACACGTTTTGCCGACGCATCAAGGGCGCGCGGCGGAGCGAATACTCTTTACGACGCTCTGCAAACCGGGCGACGTCGTGCCGAACAACACGCACTTCGATACCACGCGCGCGCACGTCGAGAGCGTGGGCGCACGCGCCGTCGATCTACCGATACCCGAGGGGCGCTCGCCTGCGACGCAACACCCCTTCAAGGGGAATATGGATGTCGAAGCGTTACGAGCGCTCATCGCCGAGGTTGGCGCGGCACGCGTGCCGCTGGTGATGCTGACCGTCACCAATAATTCCGGCGGCGGCCAGCCGGTCTCGATGGCGAACGTGAAGGCGATCCACGCGATCTGTCGCGAACATCGTATTCCACTCTACATCGACGCATGTCGTTATGCGGAAAATTGCTGGTTCATTCGCGAACGCGAACCCGAATATGCCGGGCGTTCCCCGCGCGAGATCGCACGCGAGCTCTTCTCGTATGCCGACGGATGCACGATGTCGGCGAAAAAGGACGGCCTCGTAAATATCGGCGGCTTTCTCGCGAGCAACGACGCCGCGTTAGCGAGCGCGGAATCGCGGCTGCTGATCCTCACCGAAGGATTCACCACCTACGGCGGCCTCGCCGGCCGCGATTTAGAGGCGATGGCGACCGGGCTGTACGAGGCACTCGAGGTAGATTATCTCAACTACCGCATCGCGTCGACGGCGTACCTGGGGCGGCGCCTCACCGAGATCGGCATCCCTATCGTGCAGCCGCCCGGTGGCCACGCCATCTACATCGACGCCGGCGCGATGCTCTCCCACCTGCGCCCGCATGAGTACCCCGGGCAGGCGCTCGTCGGCGAGCTCTACCTCGAGGGCGGCATCCGGGCGGTCGAGATCGGCACGGTCATGTTCGGCTCGACCGATCCGCTCAGCGGCGAGGAGCGCACCGCCCCGATGGAGTTGGTCCGCCTGGCGATTCCGCGGAGGGTCTACACGCAGAGCCACATCGATTACGTCGGCGAGATCTGCGAGGATCTCTACGCTCGGCGCGAACGGATCGCGGGCCTGAGCATGGTCTGGCAGGCGCCGCCGCTGCGCCACTTCACCGCGCGCTTCGAACGGCTTCACACCAGGGGAGCCCTCTATCGGAAGGAGCACGGGGCCTAAAACCCTAACCGGATGAGGCTTTCGGAGCCATCGGCTCCGTGCGCTTTCTCACCCGTCATCCTACTGGAGCCCACTATGCTCGTTTTTCGTCGCCTCGTCACCGGCGCCGCTGCGATCGTCGCAGCTATGTCGCTCGTGGCCTGCGCAGGCGGATCGGTCGCGACCGTCAACGGTCAATCGATCAGCCGCCAAACCTTCGATAAAAAACTCGAAGCCAGCCCCACGGCACGCGGCGTGTTGCAGCAACTCGTCCTGCAGACGCTGCTCGACCAGTACGGTCAACGCCACGGCATCAATATTACGAAAGCGCAGATCGCAGCGCGCGAAGCTGAGATTGCGGCGAATTATCCGCCGGGTTCGTTCAAGCGCCAACTGGCGGCGAACGGCCTGACCGAGCACGACCTGCACCAGATCATCCGCCAGCAGCTCATCATCGATGCCGCGGTCGGCAAGAACGTGCAGATCTCGGAATCGCAGATCTCATCGTTCTTCAACAAGAACCACGCGCAGTTCGATACCCCCGAGCAGATTAAAGCGCGCCATATTCTCGTCAGCGATCTCGCGACGGCGCAGAAGGTCGAAGCCGATCTCAAAGCCGGCCAGCACTTCTCGGCGCTCGCCAAGCAGTACTCGCAGGATCCCGGCAGCCGCGATAAAGGCGGCGAACTCGGTTGGTTCGGTCCGAACCAGATGGTGAAGCCGTTCGAAGCCTACGCATTGACCGGCAAGATCGGCGCGATCAGCCCGCCGGTGCACTCACCCTTCGGTTGGCACATCATCCAGGTCCAGGCGCGCAAACCGGCAGTGAAAGCGACGCTCGCATCGGTGCATCAGCGCATCGAAGATCAGTTGCGCGAACAAGCCGAAGCGCCGTTGGTGCAACCGTTCATCGCGGGCCTGCAGAGCAAAGCGACGATTCAAGTGAACGATCCGCGCTTCACCGGGCTCTTCCCGACCCCGCCGCCGTCGCCCGCCCCCGCGGCGACCGCCGGCACCGCGACAGCGGCTCCCTCGGCAGCACCCTCGGCACCGCCGTCGGCAGCACCGTCGAAAAGCTGATCGCAGCGCGGCGATCCCAACCTCACGAGGCTCCGGGCTGGTACCGGGGCCTCGTCTCGTGTTGCGGCGAAGCTTTTTGATCCTATGCTCGTCCGTATTATCGGGCTCGGCCCCGGCGACCCGTCGTTGCTTACCGTCGGCGCAATCGAGGCGCTGAGCGGCGTCTCGCGCGTCACGCTTCTTCTCGCCCCGCCCGATCTTCGCGAATCGCTCGCGCAGCGAGCGATCGCCTTCGATGCAGAGCCCCTCCACGACGCCGCCGCAATCGTCCGGGGAAGCAGCGACGCCATCGACCGCTTCGTCGATGGGCTCGAGGATCGCGATCTCGCGATCGCCGTTCTCGGCAATCCGTTCTCCGATTTCCCCGGGCTAGCACAACTGCAACGAGCGCTCGACGCGCGTGGCGCGCGCACCGAAATTATTCCCGGCATGGCGCGGGCGACATTGGCGGCATCGCTCGAAGTGGCGCTCGTTCCATTACCACCGCAAGCGCAGCGCTATACCTTTGCAGAGCTGGTCGAAGTGATGGCGCGCCTGCGCTACGGTTGCCCGTGGGATCGCGAACAGACGCATCGCACGCTCGTCCCCTACCTCATCGAAGAGACCTACGAAGTTGTCGAAGCGATCGAACAAGGTGGGCTCGACGGCCTCTGTGAGGAGCTCGGCGATCTCTTGCTGCAGATCGTTTTCCACGCGCAGGTCGCAAGCGAGAGCGGAGCCTTTACCGTCGCCGACGTCATCGACGCACTCGCAAATAAGATGGTGCGCCGGCATCCGCACGTTTTCGCCGACGCCGTTATCGAAGATGTCGACGCGCAATGGCGCAGTTGGGAGCGCCTGAAAGCGCAGGAAAAGACCGGGCTCGCGCGGGCGAGCCGGCTCGACGGCATTCCGCAGCATCTCGGCGCGTTGCAACGCGGACAACGCATGCAAGAGAAGGCGGCACGCGTCGGTTTCGATTGGCCGGGGGTCTCCGGCATTCTCGATAAACTCGTCGAAGAGCTCGGCGAGCTTGCCGAGGCGCAACGCGCCAAAAACGACGACGACCACGTTCGCGAAGAGCTCGGCGACGTGTTTTTTACCCTCGTCAATCTCGCTCGCGCTTTGGGAATCGACGCCGAGAGTGCGGTACGCGATGCCAACGAGAAATTCTATCGTCGCTTCACGTTTATGGAGCGTGCCGCCGCCGAACGCGGCGTCGCGCTCGCCGATCTCACCCTCGAAGAACTGGAGGAATTGTGGAAGAGAGCCAAGGGCGGCGTAGCCTGATTCGCTTGCGCATGAGCGCGCACGACGCACATTACGGCGGCAACCTCGTCGATGGCGCGCGCATGCTCGCGCTCTTCGGCGACGTTGCGACGGAATTATTGATCGCACTCGACGGCGACGAAGGGCTCTTCGTCGCCTACGACAGCGTCGAGTTTCTGGCGCCGGTCTACGCCGGCGATTATATCGAAGCGAGCGGCGAGATCACCTCGGTCGGCAATACCTCGCGAAAGATGCGCTTCGAAGCGCGCAAGGTGATCGCCGTCCGCGCGGATATCAACGAGAGTGCCGCCGACCTGCTCGACGATCCCGTCGTCGTCTGCCGCGCGAGCGGAACCTGCGTGACCCCGAAATTGAAGAAACGCCGCTAACCCCGCGTGCCGATGCTCTCGCAGCAAGCCCTCCTTATTCTTGCCGTCGGCGTCGTTGGCGTTCTGCACACGATGGTGCCCGACCATTGGGCGCCGATCGCGCTGTTAGCGCGCCGCCGCAAGTGGTCGCAGGTGCAAGTCGGGCGGGCGGCCTTACTCGCGGGGCTCGGGCACACGGTTTCCACGCTCGTTATCGCAACGATCGTTTGGGCCGGCGGCATGTACGTGGCGCAACGCTTCGGGCATCTGCTCGGCATTCTCTCGAGCGTGGCGCTTCTGGTGTTCGGTCTGTGGATCGCCATCGCGGGTTGGCGCGAAATGCGCGAACACGACCGCGCGCACGCGCACGGGCACGCACACGAGCACGATGACGGCCGCTCGCGCGGCGCGCTGTTGGTAATCCTCGGTTCCTCGCCGATGATCGAGGGCATTCCGGCGTTCTTCGCGGCATCGCGCTACGGCGTCGCACAACTGGTGACGATGTCGATCGTCTTTGCGGCGAGCACGATGCTGACCTATCTCGCGCTCTGCCTGCTCTCGAGCGCGGGGCTCGCGCGTTTACAGTTCGGTCGTTTCGAACGCTACGGCGAGGTGATCAGCGGCCTCTTTATCGCGCTCTTAGGCGCGTTTTTCGCAATTTTCCCCGCACTCTAAGCGAGCCGTGCAGACGCTTTTCGCGCAGCCGTTCTTCACGCGTTATTTTATCGCACGCCAGTTCAGCGTGCTCGCCTACTCCATCGAGGCGGTCGCCGTGGGTTGGCAGATCTATGCGATCACCCATGCCGCGCTCGCGCTGGGCTTCGTCGGCCTCCTGCTCTTCATTCCGCAATTCGCGCTCGCCGTTCCGGCCGGCGTCCTCGCCGATCGCTTCGACCGCCGAAAAATCGTCTTCCTCTGTTCTTTCGGCGAAGCGCTCGGCGTCGCGTTCTTCGCGTACCTCGCGTGGCAACACTCGCACGCGCTCTGGGCGTACGGAGCGGCGTTGCTCGTGAGCGGCATCGCTCGCGCAACGAGCGCGCCGGCGGAGCGCGCGCTACTCGTCGGCATCGTCGACGAGTCGGCGTTCCAACGTGCCTCTGCATTTACCAATTCGATCGGTCAGATGCTGACGATTCTCGGGCCGGCGGCGGCGGGAGCGCTGATCGCGCTCTCAACGCCATTCGCGTTTGCGGTGGCGGCATGCGCGTACGTTGCCTCGACGCTCGCCTACGCATCGCTTCGCGTTCGCTCGCAGCCGCATCTCGATCCCGGCGAGCTCGATCCCATCGGCGGTATCCGCTATCTGCGCGAGCAACCCGAGGTTCTCGGCGCGATCTCGCTCGATCTCTTCGCCGTCCTCTTCGGTGGAGCGACCGCACTCTTGCCGATCTTTGCGACGACGATTCTCCACGTCGGCCCGCTCGGTTTCGGCCTGATGCGCGCCGCTCCGGGGCTCGGCGCCGCGCTGGTAGCGTGGTATCTCTCGCGTCGGCCACTCGAGCGCGGGGCCGGGCGCGCGCTCTATTTCTGCGTCGCCGCATTCGGCATCGCAACGATCGTCTTCGGGCTCTCGAAGAATCTCGCGCTCTCGCTCGTCGCACTGCTCGCAATCGGTGGTTTCGATATGGTGAGCGTCGTCATTCGCATGACGCTCGTGCAACTCCGTACCCCCGACCCCTTACGCGGCCGCGTCAGCGCGATCGAAAACATCTTTATCGGCGCCTCCAATGAGTTGGGCGCCTTCGAATCGGGAGTGACCGCCGCATGGCTCGGCGCCGAAGCCTCGGTCGTGCTCGGCGGGCTCGCGACCCTCGCGGTCATCATCGCGTGGGCATTCGCCTTTCCTCAGCTCCGCCGCATGGATCGCCTGGAGAGCTCCCGCTAAAGAGCAACCGGGCGCCTCTATGTGTTTTTTGTCACAGGAGCGTTAAACGAAGCTGGGAACCGACTGAGGGCGTTGGCACGCGTGCCTGCGCATCACTGCACTCATTCATTTACACTAAGGAGTCCCCTTGAACGTTCGATCTTCACGCATATTGCGTGGCCTCGGTTCGGTGGCCGCCGCGTGCGCGCTCGGTGTCCTCGTTGCCGGCTGCGGCGGCGGCGCCGGTTCCTCGGCCCTCCCGAGCAAGCCTATCTCGCCTGCGAGCGCATTCAAGCCGAAAATCTTCCCGCTCATGCATGTTTCGCGTTCGACGGCAAAGATCGCGATGGCGAAGCTCACCCGCTCGGGGGCCTATTTCTCCCCGATCCGTGGCGGCAAGCCGGTTCGCCTCCACACCAAAACCGTCTCCGCGGGCATGAACCTCACCAACAACGGCGGCCCCGTCGTCCCAACGGCGAGCGTCTATAACATTCTGGTGAACTGCCCCGACGAGAGCTGCTGGGGCGGCGATATTTCGGGCTTTGAGAACAGCTTTTTCTCCAGCAACATGATCCACATTCTCGATCAGTACGTGGGACAGTCGGCGACCTATACCGTCGGCGGCGACATCCCGGTGACCTACAACACCAGCAGCCAACTCGGCGACCAAGATATCGTCAACATCATCTACAACGTTGCCCAGCAGTACGGCACCGGCTATACCGCCGTCTACAACGTCTTCCTCGCGAACGGCGTGCAGCAGTGCAGCCAGAATGCCGGCGGCTGCTACTTGCAGCAGTACTGCGCCTATCACGGTAGCAACGACTACAGCGATATCGGCCACACCCTCTACACCGTCGAGCCCTACCAAGATGTCTCGGGCTGTCAGGTGAGTTCGGTGAGCAACGGCGGCCAATCGCCGAACGGGTCGACGATCGATTCGACGGCCTCGACGCTCTCGCACGAGCTCTCCGAGACCTTTACCGATCCCGACGTCGCGATCAATAACCTCGCGTGGTACAACTCCTCGGGCGGCGAGATCGGCGATCTCTGCGCGCCCGCGGCGGGCGTCTCCACGCAACAGGTGACCCTCAATACGAGCGTCTTCGAGATCCAAGGGGAGTACGACAACAACGTCTCCGATTGCTCGTGGCAATCACCGTAGCGTAGCTACGGTCGGCGAGGTTCGGCGGGGTTCGGTTCGCAAGAGCCGAACCCCGCCGCTATGTCGGTTCTACGTGCGGATACGGTAGCGATTGCAAGCGCGGCCGCCGCGCTCGGAGCCGGAGCCTGCGTCGCCTTTCCCACCGAGACCGTCTATGGCCTCGGCGCCGTTGCGTTCGACGCCCGCGCCGTCGCACGGATCTTCGAGATCAAGGCGCGCCCGACGTTCGATCCGCTCATCGTCCACGTACTCGATATGGAGATGCTCGCTCGCGTCGCACGCGATGTGCCCCCGCTCGCCGCCCGTCTCGCGCAGCGTTTCTGGCCCGGCGCACTCACGCTCGTCCTCGCAAAACGTCCCGAGATTCCGGGCATCGTCACCTCCGGTCTCGAGAGCGTCGCCGCGCGCATGCCCGCGCACCCCGTCGCGCGCGCGCTCCTCGCCGCCGTAGGGCAGCCGATCGCCGCACCGAGCGCGAATTCATTTGGACGCCTGAGCCCAACGAGTGCCGAACACGTGCGCGCACAGCTCGGCGAACTCGTCGAGATCATCCTCGACGGCGGCGCAACGCCGCTCGGCATCGAATCGACGATCGTCGCGTTCGATCCCGTTCCGACGCTATTGCGGCACGGCGCGATCGCGCGCGAAGCGATCGAAGCCGAGATCGGCCCGTTGCTCGACGCGACGGCACCCGTCGACGGATCGACGCCGCAAGCGCCGGGGCAATTACTGCAGCATTACGCGCCGCAAACGCCGATTCGCGTCATCGAGAGCCTTCCGCCGCGCGATCGACGCGCCGACGCCGCCTATCTCGGCTTTCACGAGGGCGCCGAAGGCTACGCCGCGCAGCGCGTGCTCTCGCCAGCCGGAAACGACGCCGAAGCAGCGGCGCATTTCTTCGAATATCTGCACGAACTCGATGCGCTCGGGCTCGAACGTATCGACGCTGCACGCGTGCCGAATCGCGGGCTCGGCGCGGCGATCGCCGATCGACTCGCGCGCGCGAGCGTGCGATGAACGCACCGCATTCAAGTACCGATCGCGAAAAGAAGCGTGCGTTTCTCGCGCTTGTCGTATTGGCGTTTGCATGGGGCTTGAATTGGGTCGTGCTCAAGGTTGCGGTCGCCTACGCACCGCCGTTGGTTTTCGCAGCCTCGCGCATGATCGGCGGCGGCATCGTGCTGCTCGCGCTCTGCGCTTGGCGGAGGCGCGGCGTACGGCCGCAGTTCCTCGCAACCTATACCTGGATCGGGCTCTTTCAAACTGCGGGCTTCATGGGGCTGGTGATGTCCGCAATCGCGATCTCGGGGGTCGGAGCGATCTCGACGCTCGCGTATACGATGCCGCTCTGGGTCGCCGTTGCCGGCGTTTTTTTCCTCGGCGAACGCCTGCACCCGTTACAAGTCGTCGCACTGGTTCTAGCGATGCTCGGCATCCTCGCTATCGTCGGCTTCGATCACCTCGGGCGGGCGGGGTACGCCGACCTGCTCGCACTCCTTGCGGGCATCACGTGGGCGGTCGGCGTCGTCATTACCAAATGGCTCGCGAATCGCACCGAGATCGACGTTATCGAACTCACGACCTGGCAGATGCTCGCCGGTGGAGCGGCGCTCGGAGTAGCGGCGTTCTTCGTGCCGCACGGCGCAACGCATTACACGCTCCCCTACATCGGTGCGCTCGCCTACAACATCTTCATCGCGACGGCACTCGCATACGTGCTCTGGGTCTACGTGCTCGACCGTTTACCGGCGCGCGATGCGAGCATGGGCGTCCTCAGTAATCCCATCGTCGGCATCGTTGCCGCCTGGGCGTTTTTGGGCGAGATTCCTTCGCCGAGCGTCGGTTGGGGGATCGCGCTGACGCTCGCCGGGCTTGCATTGATGGCCTACGCCGATCGCGCCGGCGCGCTATGAATACTGCAGCGAAGGCGCTCCGAAAACGGATCTCCCGCGCGAAACTCTGCGCGTGGGACGACGCAATGCGTACCGAAGATCCACTCGCGGCCTTACGCAGACAGGAATCGACGCGTATCCCCGCACTACTGCCGATCCGCCACCAACGCATGCGACGCGACCCATTCGGCTTTCTGCGTGGTTCGGCGGCGATAGCGGCGAGCGATTTCGCCGCACTGCGCGTCACCGGGCTGCGCGCGCAACTCTGCGGCGACGCGCACCTGCTCAATTTCGGAATCTTCGAAACGCCCGAGAGCAACCTCGTCTTCGATCTCGTCGATTTCGACGAGACGCTCCCGGGGCCGTGGGAATGGGATATGCTCCGGCTCTGCTCGAGCCTCGTCGTCTTTGCGGCTTCGGTCGGCATCCGCAGCGACCGCGCCGAAGATGCGGTTATCGCCGCCGCGTACGCCTATCGCGAAGCGATGAACGCGTACGCCCAGCGCGATCCGCTCGCGATCTGGTACGACCGCATCGAGGTGGACGCGCGCATCGCTGCGGATAGTGCGATGCGCTCCGCCGCTGCGGCGCTCTCACCCGTGCTCGCTTCTCCGAATTTACGAACGACGCGTTTTGTGGATCGCCCGCCGCTCTTTCGGCGTCTGCGCCACGCCGACGAACGCGTCGAGCTCGCGCACGGAATCTTGCGTTCCTATCGAGCCTCGCTCCCCGAAGAATTTCGGACGCTCTTCGACCGCTATCACAACATCGATATGGCGCTCAAGGTGGTCGGCGTCGGCAGCGTGGGCACGCTCTGCCTCGTCGTGCTCCTGCTCGCCGATACCGATCGGCCACTGCTCTTGCAGATTAAAGAGGCGCAACGCTCCGCATTGGAGCGGTCGGTCGGGCTCAGCCGTTTCGCCCATCACGGCGAGCGCGTCGTCGGCGGCGAGCGCCTCATGCAGGCGACGAGCGACCCCTTCTTGGGATGGAGCAACGACGGCGACCGCGATTTCTACGTCCGCCGGTTACGCGAAATGAAAGGCTCGCTCGATACCACCAACATTCGCGCTTCGACGTTGATTCGATACGCGCGGCACTGCGGGAAAGCCATCGCCCGCGCGCACGCGCGCTCGGGCGAGCCGGGCGCGATCGGCGGTTACCTGGGCAATAGCGCCGAGTACGAAGAAGCGATGCTGCGTTTCGCGCTCGCCTACGGCGTACGCTGCGAACGCGATTACTCCGCCTTCGTCGCCGCCTGCGCGCGCGGCGAATTCGCGCTCGAAGAATAACGGCGCGAGAGCCACATCGCGTTCCCTACGACGAAGAGACTCGATGCGCCCATCGCTCCGGCGGCATAGATCGGCGCGACGATGCCGAACGCCGCAAGCGGGACCAACGCCACATTGTATGCGAGCGCCCAAAAGAAATTCATGACGATCGTTCGCATCGTCGCGCGCCCGATCTCGATCGCGTCGACGATCGCCCAGGGATCGTCGCGTAACGCCGCCGTTCCCGCCGTCTCCAGGGCGACGGCGGCACCGGCGCCCATCGCCATGCCGACGTTGGCGAGTGCGAGCGCGGGCGCATCGTTGATGCCGTCACCTAAAAACGCTACGTGCGCGCCGCCATCGCGCAGCTTGCGAACGAGATCGCCTTTCCCTTCCGGCAATAACTCGGCGTAGACACGTTCGATGCCGCAGGCGGCGGCGATCCGCTCGGTGACGCCGAGCGCGTCGCCGCTCGCGAGCGCGACGACGATCCCGCGCGCCTTCAAGCGTTCGACGGTGCTCCGTGCGTCGTCGCGAATGGGATCGGCGATGCGAATCCGTCCGAGTGCCGTTCCATTCTCGGCTACGTAGAGCGCGCTCTCGATCGCTTCGGCATCGGGCGGCTCGCTGAGTTCCACGCCTCGCTCTCGTAAAAACGCCGCGCTTCCAACGAGCAGCGTGCCCCCATCGAGGGTTGCGGCGAGCCCGCGCCCGCGCACCGCCGTGACGTCGCGGGAGGGCGTAATAGCGAGCGAGCGCGCACGCGCCTCGCGCACGACCGCACCGGCGAGCGGATGCGTGGAGGCAATTTCGAGCGATGCCGCAAGCGAGAGCAGCCGCGCTTCGTCGCCGACGAACGTATCGATTGCGACGACCTGCGGGCGACCCCGCGTGAGCGTTCCGGTTTTATCGAAGAGCACGGTATCGACGCTTGCAAGGCGTTCGAGTGCATCGGCATCCTTCACCAGAATGCCGTTGCGGGCGGCGACCCCGACGCCGGCGACGATCGCCGTCGGCGTCGCCAGACCGAGCGCGCACGGGCACGCAACCACGAGCACCGCAACGGAGGCGATTAAGGCATCGGCGGGAGCGTGATGCGTCAGCAACCACCCCACGAGCGTGAGGAGCGCGATCGCGAGAATCGTCGGTACGAAGACCGACGCGATGCGATCCGCGGTGCGTTGAACGGGCGGCAGACTTCCCTGCGCGCGCGCGACCACGGCGGTAATATGAGCGAGCGAGGTGCCGGCACCGACCGCGGTCGCCCGCACCATCAGCGCACCGTCGCCGTTGAGCGTGCCTTGGTCGACGCGGTCGCCCGCGCCGACTTCGACCGGCATGCTCTCGCCGGTGAGCATCGAGCGATCGATCGCACTCCCACCCTCGACGATCTCGCCGTCGATGGGAACCCGTTCGCCGGCAGCGACCGCGACGAGATCGCCGACGCGTAAGAGATCGGCGGCGACCGTTTCGCGCGTTCCATCGGGAGCGACGCGCACCGCGGTGGGGGGGCGCAGCGCGATCAATTCGCGGAGTGCCTGCGAGCTGCCGACCTTCGCTCGCGCCTCGATGTATTTTCCAATCGAGATGAGTGCGATAATTGCCGCTGCCGTTTCAAAGTATGTTGGAACGCCGCGGGCGAGATTCACGAAGCTTAGCGCGAGCGCGGCGGTCGAGCCGAGCGATACCAGCGTATCCATCGTCGCACTGCGATCGCGGAGCGCCATCCAAGCGCCGCGATGGAAATGCGCGCCGAGCGTCAACCAGACGCCGGTCGCGAGAATCGCTTGGAGGATCTCGTTGCCGGGAAAGTGCAGCGGTAGCATCGCGAGCGCAACCACGATGGCGGCCGCGACGCTCCCCCAGAGCAGGCCGCGCGCCTGCGCGTGCAATGCGGCGACCCGCTCGCGCGTCGCCGTCTCTTCGTCGGGAGCGACCTGCGCGTGATAGCCCGCACGCTCCACAGCGGCGATAAGGTTCGCAACCCGCATGCCGGGTTCGACGGCGACGCTCGCTCGTTCGGTCGCGAGATTGACCGAGACCTCGTCGACGCCCTCAACGCGGCGCAGCGCGCGCGTGACGTGGCTCACGCATGAGGCACAGGTCATGCCGCCGATGGAGAGCTCGATGCGCTCCTCGGCGTGCGCGGCGTTCACGCTAGCGCATATCCTGCCTCGTCCAAGGCGGCGGCGATCTTCTCCCGATCGATCGCTCGCTCGGCGTCGAAATGCGCGCTGTGGTGTGCGAGGTCGACGTCGACGTTCTGCACCCCCGGAAGCCCCTCGAGCGCCTCCTTCACGTGCCGGGCACAGTTCTCGCAGGTCATTCCGGTAATCTCAATCGCTTGCTTCATCGCTTTTCGGCCCCCTTCGTTGCCTCTCTCCAGCATAACCACACCGGGGTTGCAATCGAGCGACCTTCGTCGGGCGAACCTTGCCTCGCGCGGGGAGATACGGTACAACCATTCTATATGAAGTTTTCCGCCCGGTGGGCGCGAGGGGCGGTCGCCCTCGCCCTGGCGTATACCTGCATCGGCGCCACCGCCCCCAACCCCCATCTCTCGCCGCGCGCCAGTGCCGACGTTCGCGAAGCATTTCATCTGCTTACGACGGTGCCGTTCAAGCCGCTCTCGGCGCAGCACTTGCTCGACGTCGCCCGGCATGCCCTCGAAGCGCGTGCGAAAGAGCGCGGCGTCGTGCTCTCGCTCTTTCCGGCGACGGCGTCGACGCCGCAAGCCGATGTCGCCACACTCGACGACGAGATCGAAACGATCGCCGGGCTGACGCATGACGCCGCGCGCGCGGACGCCTACCTCGCCATTCGGGCGATGGCGGCGGCGTTTCACGATCCCTACACCGTCTTCTGGGATCCCGAGCAGATGCTCGCGTTCCAACACGAGCTCGACCCCAAACGTACCGTCGGCGTCGGGCTCGAACTCCGTCGATCGCACGCGGGAATCGTCGTCGCGTACGTCGTTCCCGGCACCCCCGCCGACCGTGCCGACGTTCGCGTCGGCGATCGCATCCCCAGCATCGATGGGAAGAGCACGCGCGATCTCGGTAGCGCGGCCGCCGAAGAGCTCTTCGCGGGGAAAGTCGGCACCCCGGTTTCGATGACGGTAGCGCGCGTCGGCGAGCGCGAACAGACGCTCACTCTCGATCGTGCGCTCTATCGTCCGCCGACGGTAACCAGCCGCATGTACCCCGATCGTATCGGCTACGTTGCGGTGAGTGCGTTCGGTGAAGCGACCCCCGAAGAATTCGGCGACGCATTGCATCGCCTGGTTTCATCCGGTGCGCGGGGGCTCGTGTTCGATCTTCGGAACGACGGCGGCGGCTTCGTTTCATCGGCGGTGGAGATCGCCTCGGATTTTCTCGGTCGTCAACCGTTGATGGTGATCGAACGGCGCGACCGCGCGCCGGCAACGATTCACGGAGAGAACGACGCGCCCTTGCACCTGCCGATGATCGTGCTGGTCAACGGGAACACCGCATCTGCATCGGAGATTACCGCCGGCGCACTCCAAGACGATCGCGCCGCCGAACTGGTCGGCACGCAGACCTTCGGTAAAGGCGTGATGCAGGAACTCGATCCGCTACCCGACGGCGCCGCACTGAAAATTACGACCGCGCATTATTTAACGCCGCTGCATCGCGATATCAACAAACGTGGGCTCACGCCGAATATTCGCGTCTCCGGAGCGCAGGTACGACGCATCGGCGAGTTGTCCCACGATCCGCAGTTGCAGGCGGCGATGCATGCGCTGCTCGCACAACTCGTCGCCCGCGCGCACGCACACCGCTGATGCAGTACGCGCTCGCGTACGCCCTCAGCAGCGCGGCAGGATTGCGTGCGATCTTCGCCCTCGCCGTCGCCTCGCTCGCCGTTCACGCCGGTTGGTTTCATCCGCCGGCAAATCTTGCGTGGCTCGATGCTTGGCCGATCACCATCGCGCTGCTCGTCCTCGCCGCAATCGAGTTGCTCGCCGATAAAGTGCCTCTGCTCGACCATAGCCTCCACGTCGTGCAGACGGTGCTCAAACCGGTAATCGCCGCAATTTTGGTAGCCGGATCGCTGCACGGGCTTCCGGGCCCCGCGCTCGTATCGCTGACGATCCTCGGCGCGCTCAACGCGCTCGGCATTCATGCCGCAGCGGCGAGCGGGCGCGGGCTTTCAACCACCTTTACCGGTGGCTTCGGGAACCCGATCGTTTCGTTGCTCGAAGATGTGACCGCGCTCGGGCTCTCCGTGCTTGCCTTTTTCGCGCCGTGGCTCGCCGCAATTCTCGCGCTGCTCGTCGGCGCGATCGCCGTCCGCGTGCTCGTAGGGGTACGGCGAACGCTCTTCGCGAAAGTTCGCGCGAACGTGGGCGATTAGCTCAGCTGGGAGAGCGCCTCCTTTACACGGAGGATGTCGGCGGTTCGAGCCCGTCATCGCCCACCATATCCCACGCAATACACGGCGGTTTATGACGTCGTGAGTTCGGGTATCCTTCCAAACGAAGGAGAAACTTTATCATGGGCAATCTCTTATGGACCATCATCGTCGTCCTTTTCGTGTTTTGGCTCGTCGGGCTACTCTTCCATATCGGCGGAGGGCTGATCCATCTCGTCCTCGTCGTCGTGGTCATTTTAATCGTCGTCAATCTCTTGACCGGACGCGGCACGCGCACTTAACGAACGCATCAAAAAGAGCGCCTCATGCCGTCGGCATGAGGCGCATTTTTCTTACGATCTTCGCTGAGGTTCGCCCCGCAGTTGTGCCAAGGCACTCGCGGAGTATGCGTGCGCTTGTTCTCCGTGGTCGTGAGCGCGGTGGGCGTGCTGCTCGGCCAATTCGTGTTCGCCCTGAGACTGTTCGAACGCCGCCTGACGATGATGGTGGGCGGCAGCATCGTGATGCCCCGCAGCCTCATGGTGTGCCGCACTTACGGGCGGATTTCCGGTTTGCTCCTTACCGGCTTTGGGTTCTAACTTTTGGTAAAACTCGTGCCCGCTCTTCGTCGCGGCGGAATCGCCGGTTCCACCGTTCGTTTTCGGCGTCGGTTTTGACATCGTTGCTTGGTTTGACATGTTCTAGTTCCTTTACTTGGTCGCTGTGACCAACTAGAACATCCCCGTAAGTGACGAAGCCCAAACAACGGCATCCGAACGGTTGGTTAGGAGTACGCAAAAATGTACGCGATGCTGCGACCGGGGCGGGGGCATTCCTGCGCCGAATCGTCACGGTGCCTACCACCGAAAAGCGAGGACGAGATGACGGATTCAGCCCTAGTACGTATCGACCGCGAAGGCAGCACGGCGGTCATCACGATGACCAACGCAGCCAAACGCAACGCGCTCTCCCGTGCGATGATGCAGGCCCTCATCGGCGCGCTCGACGGCGTCGCGGCCGATCCGAGCGCTCGCGCGGTGATCCTCCGCGGCGAGGGGCCGGCATTTAGCGCGGGGCACGACCTCCGCGAGATCGCCGAGGCGCGCGGCGCCGAGATGGATGAGATCTTCGATATCTGCGTCGAGCTGATGGAGCGGTTGCAGCGCATCGAGGCGCCGACGATCGCCGAGGTCGACGGCATCGCCACCGCGGCGGGCTGCCAACTCGTCGCAACGTGCGATCTCGCAGTCGCCTCCGAGCGTTCGGTCTTCGCCACCCCCGGCGTGAAGATCGGCCTTTTCTGCAGCACGCCGATGGTCGCGCTCACGCGCGCGATCGGGCGCAAGGCGGCGATGGAGATGTTGTTGTTAGGCGAGTCGATCGATGCGGAGCGTGCGCTGGCATGGGGGCTCGTCAATCGCGTCGTCACCGCGGAGAGCCTCCACGGCGAGGCACTCGCGCTCGCCGAACGCATCGCACGCTCCGCGCGAGCGACGGTGGCGACGGGGAAAGCGGCGTTCTACGAACAGATCGCCCTGCCGCAACACGAAGCGTACGCCTATACCAAGGCCGTCATGGCGCGCAACGCACGCGCTGCCGACGCCGTCGAGGGCATCGGCGCCTTTCTCGAAAAACGCTCGCCGCGCTGGCAGGCATAGCGGGCTTTCCGGGCGGCGCGGACGAAGGCAGCGGCCGTGCAACTGATTCAGAAAAACACGCGTTTCGCTGCGGCTATCCTCGCCGTCGCGCTCCTCGCTTGCTGCCTCGTCGCCGCACTGCGCGTCCGTACCGAGATCCACGCGCGCCGGGTAGAAATCGCGATGGACTACAGCGATTTCGCGCAGCTCGCGCGTTCGTTCGATTACCGAGCGGATGCATTTCTGATCGCGCTTCGTCGCGCCGGGCTCACCTCGCTCGCCGTCAGCGAACAGTTGGGCTCGAACCTCGGCAACGACGGCTCGACTACGGTGATGACCGGCGCGCAGATTCTCAACGGAGCGCGCCTCGCGCCGATCGGCGACCCGTTGCTCGCGCGGCTCGCACGCGAACGGAAAATCGATAGCCGCGCGGTCTACCTCACCATCGGGCGCAAGAGCACCTACCAACGCCTGCGCGTTCAACTGCCGCTGCATTTCATGCCGAAGTCGATTCGCATCCTTCGCGCGCAACGGCCGTGGCTCATCGAGCTGCACACCCAGATCGATTACTTCAACGGCATCGGCCTCGGCATTCCGACATCGGAGATTTTGCTCGCCAAGCGATTGGGATTGTTGCTGATTCCACGCCTACAGAACGACGAACGTTTCAAAGCACCGCAGATGAACGCCGAACTCAACGGCATTCTCTCGCTCGATCCGAAGGTTTCGACGGTCATCTTTTTCGGATTGAAAAATCAGGTCTTCGGATATCCCGACCATGAGAAAGATGCCGCCGAACTCTTCCGCTCGCATCGCTTTAATTTCGGCACCATCGAAGTTTACGATCCCAGCCAACTCCAAAAAGGCAACGACGCACTCGCCGAGCTGATCCCCGGCCGAACGGTCCGCGTGCAAACGGTACAGAAAGTCGAACTCGATCGCTTGAGCGTACCGGCGCTGATCGACCGCTTTATGCTCGGCGTTCGCGAGCGCAACGTTCGCGTCATCTACCTGCACCCATATCCGCATCGCGATAAAAAGCTCAGTATCGAAGCCACCAACGTCGAAATCGTCCACCGCCTCGCGAGAGCGATCGCCGCGGACGGCATGCGCCTGGGCACGGCGACGCCGATCCCGCTCTACGCCGGCACGAATCGGCTGCTCGTCGGCATCGTCGCGCTCGCAGTTCCTTCGATCTTCGTACTCTTGCTCGGTGCGTTCGGGCTCTACCGGCCGAGCTACGCGGCCATCGCCTACATCGCGACGATACTGTTGTATGCCGGAGGCATCGCGACGCATCGCGCGGATCTCGTGCGCTCGCTGCTCGCGCTTGCCGGCGGGCTCCTCTTCGTGGTCGCCGCGATGCTCCTCTACGCACCGGCCTGCGCCGACGAACCGCGCGCGAATTTTTTCGCGCAGTGGTGGCGCTCGTTACGCTGGTCGTTCCTCGTCATCGGAACGGTACTCCTCGGCGCGCTCGTCGTCGTGGGTCTCTTGAGCACGCCGCTCGCGATGGAGGAGATCGAGCCCTTCCGCGGCGTGAAGCTCATGCTCGCACTCCCTCCGTTGATCGCGTTATTACTCTACGTTTTCGACGCGCGTTTTAAGGCGAAGGTCGGGCGTGCGGTCGATGTTTTACTCGCGCCGGTGCGCGCCTATCACCTCATCGTTATCGCGGTCTTAGTCGGCATGGGAACGGTGCTCTTGCTGCGTAGCGGCAACACCAGCGATATCGGTGCCTCCCACTTCGAGCTCGTCGTTCGGCAAGATCTCAGTACCTGGCTCTCCGTGCGGCCGCGCTTCAAACAGTTTCTCATCGGCATTCCTGCGGCGATGCTCTTGCCGGCGCTCGCGCTCTCGCACCGTCGCGCGATCGGCTGGCTCTGCGCGCTCGGGATCGGCGTGGGGCTCGGCGATGCCGTCGATACCTTCTCCCACCTGCACACCCCGCTCCTCATTGCCATCTTCCGTATCGGCAACGATTTTCTCGTCGGGGCGATCGTCGGTGCGGTCGGCATCGCACTCTACCGTTTGGTCGCACGGCGGCTGCCGGCATAGCGTGCGCGTGTTGCTGAGCGGATATTACGGGTTCGGCAACATCGGCGATGAAGCGTTGCTGCGCGTCATCGTCGGCCGCATTCGCTCGCGCATGCCCGAGGTCGAGATCGAAGCGCTCTCGGCGAGCCCCGAAGCGACGGGGGCGCAATATGGTATCGCCGCCACGCAACGGCGCGATGCCGGTGCGGTGCGCGCGGCGATCGATCGCTGCGATTGCCTCCTCTCCGGCGGCGGCGGGCTCTTGCAGAACGCAACGAGTACGCGCAGCCTGCTCTATTACGCGGGCTTGCTTCACGCCGCGCACCGCCGCAAAAAGAAAACCATGATCTTCGCTCAATCGATCGGCCCGCTCGACGCCCTGGGGCGCCTGCTGGTGCGTACGCTCTGTTCGGGTGTCGACCGCGCCAGCGTGCGCGATGCGCGTTCGGCGCGTTTACTGCAATCGCTGCTCCCTGCGACGCGCGTCGAACGGAGCGCCGACCCCGTCTTTCTGCTCGACCTCACCCCCGACGAACGGGACGTTCGCGACGAGGGCCTCGACCCGGTCGGCGCACCCTACGTGCTCGTGAGCGTCCGCAAGCATCAGGCCTTGCGCGCCGGGATTCCCGCGATTGCGCGCGCGGTCGATCGGCTCGCGCGCGAGCATGGATTGCGCGGCGTCTTTCTGCCGATCGGCGGCCCCGAGGATGCCGACGTCGCAACGCGCGTAATTCGCGCCTGCGAGAGCGCGCCGATGCTCTTGCCCGAACGCTCGATCGAACGGAGCGCGGCGATCGTCGCCTCGGCTCGCGCCGTTATCGGTATGCGCCTGCACGCGCTGATCTTTGCCGCCCGCTTCGCGGTGCCGTTCCTGGCGATTCCGTACGATCCGAAGGTCGCCGCGCTCTGCGAGGATCTCGCCTATCCGCTCGCGCCGCTCTGGGTTCCCGGCGGGCCGATCCCAGAGAACGCCGCGGTCGATGCGAGTGTAGAGCGACTGATGTCGGAGCACGCGGCGCTGCGCGAGCACCTGCAAGGAGCCGTTGCGGCGCTGCGGAGCGGCGCCGAGCGCAACTTCGAGCTTTTGCAAGATTTACTCGACGGGTAAGAGCAGAGCGCTCCGAGGGCGAATGAGAGCCCTCCCATGAACGATGCTTCGCGCGCGGATTATCGCGCTACCCTCAATCTCCCCGCAACCGATTTCCCGATGAAAGCGGAGCTCCCCAAGCGCGAGCCCGCGCGCGTCGCATGGTGGAACGAGCAGCGCATCTACCAGCGCGCGTTGGAACGCAACGCCGGCGCGAAACCGTGGATCCTTCACGACGGCCCGCCTTATGCGAATGGCGAGCTGCACATGGGGCACTTTCTCAACATGGTGCTCAAAGATATGTTCGTGAAGATTGCGTTGCTGGAAGGGCGGGCGGCGCGCTTCGTGCCGGGCTGGGATATGCAC
>JABEUX010000201.1 GCA_013044185.1 Vulcanimicrobiota bacterium
AACGACCCCGCGTTTAAGGGCAACGTCTTGGCGACGACGACGAATATCGCCGAGGCGAGCGCGAAGTTGAAGAAGATGGCGACCGACATGGAGAGCATTACGGGCGACCCCAAAACCCAAAGTCGGCTTCGCGAGACCATTCGGAACCTCGACGAAACCTCGCAACGCGCGAATTCGTTGCTCGGAGCACTCGGCGGCCATCTGCAATCGCCCGGCCCGCGCAACGGCAGTACGCACCAAGGCAAGCCAGGGAAGGGCAAGCCCTTCTCGCTCGTCTCGGCCAACGTGCGTATCACGGGCTATTCCCGCGAACGCGTCGGCAGCGGTTCGCCGCTGCTGGGCCCCTCACGCGGGCCGAGCAGTTCGCTCGCTCTACGGGTTTTCCCGAGCGCACCGACGCAATTTCTTCTTGGTGCGAACAGTTTGGGCAGCGGAACGACCACGTTCGACCTCGCGGCCGTGCGCCGCGTCGGCCACGGGCTCTATTTCGGCGGTGGAATTCTCTATTCGCGTCTCGGTGTGCTCGGGCGCTATTCGCGCGGCGGGCTCGGCTTTTCCACCAAACTCTACGACGTCGCGCGGCCGATGCTCGACCTGTCAACCAAACTCCGCGTCGCGCCCGGCATAAAAGTATTTGTCGGCGAACGCGACATTCTCCACGCCCAGCGTCGAAACGTCTATGGAGTCGAGTTCACCGGTGCACCGCGATAATCCGGAGTCGCGCCCGCGCATCGGCCTCATCGGCGGCGGCTCTATGGGTTCGCTCTTCGGACGCCATCTCGCCGAGATCGCCGATGTCACGATCCTCGAATCGAATGAAATGGTGCGTATCGGACTCGAACGCGAAGGGCTACGAGTGAACGATGCGGAGCCTCGCAAGATTCGTGTGGCAGCACGCGCACGCGAGCTCTTCAGTTCCGACGTACTCTTCCTCTTCGTGAAGGCGGTCGACACATTACGTGCGCTGCGCCCCTTCGCCGGCGAACTGAACCCGACGACGGCGATCGTGTCGCTGCAAAATGGAGTCGGAAACGAGGACGCGATTAAGACCGCGCTCGGCGGTGCGGTGCCGGTCATACTCGGCGTTACGACGGAGTCCGCCGAAACGATCGCTCCCGGTGCGGTGCGTAGCTCCGAACAGGGAATGACGCTCATCGGCTCGGCGGGCGCTTCGGCAGCGACGGCGCAAGCCGTCGCGACGTTGCTATCAAAGAGCGGGCTCCGCGCCGCGGTGGTCTACGATATCAAACCGCATCTTTGGGGCAAGCTCGTCGCCAACGCCGCCGTCAACGCCCTCTCTGCGATTCTGGATTGTACGGCGGGAGATATACTACGCGAGCCCGATGCCGCGCGCCTCGCCGAGTCGTTAGCAGAGGAAGCTGCGGCGGTCGCCGCGGCATTAAAGATCGCTTTGCCATTCGCCAATCCGTGGCAATATGTGACCGATGTCATCGCCGTCGGTGCGGAGAGTAAAAGTTCGATGGCCTTCGACCTCGATCTCGGCAATAAAAGCGAGATCGATCACCTCAACGGTGCGGTCGTAGCGCTCGGGCGGAGGGCTGGCGTAGCCACCCCGTTTAACGAGGCAATCGTTCGACTGATGAAATCGTTAGAGAGTTTGCGTGCGCGGAAAGGATCTCTCTCCGTATGAATTGTCCTTCCTGTCAAGCGGCGATTCCCGCACAGGCGAAATTCTGCCCGAATTGCGGTGCGCCCGCAGCGAGCAGCACGGGGGTTGGCGGCTACACCGAGCCCGTTGCCGAAACCGATAATCCGAAGGAATTGATTCGAATCGGCGATTGCTCGATTCGCATCGAAGGGCAGTTGGTGCCGGTCGTCGATGTCGAACTCGGAGCGAGCGAAACGGTCTATTTCGAGCACCACATCGTGCTCTGGAAATCACCGCAGATCCGGCTTGGCTTCATGGGGCTCAAGAATTCCGCGCAACGCTTCTTTGCCGGCCTGCAGATTTTTATCTCGACCGCACAGGGCCCCGGAAATATTGCCTTCTCTCGCGAGGCTCCCGGGCAGATCGTTGCTCTTCGGCTCGCGCCGGGGCAATCGGTCGACGTCCGCGAGCATCAATTTCTCTTAGCGACGAGCGAAATTGAATATACGTACTACTGGCAGCAGGGCATCGCGAACGTGCTCTTTTCGCGTACGGGACTCTTTATCGACCGTTTCGTCGCCCGAGATCGCGAGGGCGTGCTCCTGATTCACGGGTACGGGAACGTCTTCGAAAAGAACCTCGCCGCAGGGGAGACGCTCGACGTCGAGCCCGGTGGGTGGCTCTGGAAAGACTCTACCGTGCGGATGGATACCGTGAGCGTGTTACAGAGCGCGGGCGGGGGAGGATTGCTCGGCGCGCTCGGTGCGGCGGTCGGCGGATTCGCTCTGCAGATGAATCGTTTCTACGGTCCGGGACGGATCGGTATTCAGTCGATGACCTATCACGAACCGGCGGCCGAGGGGCAGACGCAGGTCGGCGGATCGAGTAATATCGGCAACGTCCTCGGTTCGCTCTTCGGCAACAAACAGTAAGGGCGCTACACTAAGAGCGCTACGCTTGCGGCATCATTCGTAGGACGCGGATGCTGCCGCGTTTGACGACGACCGAGATGCCTTGGGAGCCGGCAGAACCGATATCCCCGTCGATACGCTCGCTCGTGCCTTTCGACGTTCCGCGTAAGCCGTAGGTGGTAAAGATCGTCCCGTCGCCGGTCTGCAAGTGCAGGTGAAAGTGCGCGTTCGCAGCGACGAAGAGCGTGACGTCGCCGTTATCGTCGCGAAATCGTAACGTACCGGGCCAGGCGAGCGCGCCCATCGTTACCGTGATGTTGCCCGTGCCGACGCGCGCTTGTGCGTAGCCGTCGAGCAGCGCGTGGATGCTGCCGCGCTCGGTTGCGAGATCGACGTTTCCGCCGACGTTGCTGACATCGATATCGCCGACCGCATTCCGAACGACGAGATCGACCCCGGGCGGTACGCGTACGAGTAGATCGGCGAGCGCCTGCGGTGCGTTCACGACGATGCCGCGGCGGTCGGGGACGATCGTCGGCGCCGGGGGAATCGCCGCGAGCGCCGTCGCCTCAAGGGTATAGGCTTGCGTCGGTTGCTTTGGAAGCGGTGCGTACGCTTCAACCTGTGCGCCGGCGACGCGCAACTCGATGCGCATCCCCGGTTGGAGTTCGCCGACGGTCCGCACGTACGGCGCCTTCGAGGTGCACCCTGCCAAAGCGGTCGAGGCGAAGAGCGCGAGGAGAAGAAGAGTCTGCTTCACCGCTCTTCGCTTCGGTCGCGCGGATGCGCTTCCTCGTAGTTCCGTCGCATATGTTCGAGCGAGACGTTGGTGTAGATCTGCGTCGTCGCGAGGCTTTCATGCCCGAGCAGTTCCTTGATCGTCACGAGATCGGCACCGTTCTCCAAGAGATGCGTCGCAAAGGAATGACGCATGACGTGGGGGGTTACGTGTTTGGTGAGTCCCGAGAGCTTGGCATAGCTCTGAAAGATCGCCCACGCCTGCCGATAGGAGAGCCGTTTCTTCAGGCGCGAGAGAAAGAGCGCCGAATCGGTCGAGCGCGGCCGCACGCCCAGATAGGTGCGGATCGCTTCGGCGGCGGCGATATTGATAAAGACCGTGCGCTGTTTGTTGCCTTTCCCGGTGACGCGCAGCAACCGCCGCTCGGTATCGACATCGGAGAGGTCGAGCCCCACGAGCTCGGCCCGGCGGATTCCGCTGGCGTAGAGCAACTCCATAATCGCGGTATCGCGTAGGCGCTGCTCGTCGGATCTCCCGGCGATCCGGGTCCGCAAGAGCGTCCCGACCTCGCCCTCGCTCATCACATGGGGTAGACGCTTGGCGGCTTTGGGGGGTGGGACGTCGGCGGCGGGGTTATCGGAGCGACGCCCCTCGCGGCGTTGGAGCGCAAAGAACGATCGGAGCGCGGCGAGTTTGCGCCGGACCGAGGTGGGGTTGTAGGCGCGAGGGCCCATAAGTTCCATCACGAATCGGCGAATATCCGACGGCGTCGTCGCGAGCAAA
>JABEUX010000043.1 GCA_013044185.1 Vulcanimicrobiota bacterium
CTGACCGAGATGCTCGCCGAACTCGTCGATGCCTCGACGGTCTTTGTGGCGCTGCCGGCAGCGACCGGCGAGTACGCCCTCGAGTATCACTTCGACCACGGAAAGGTACTGCGCGGGCACGTTCCTCTGCGAGAAGGTTCGGTCGCTTTGCGCGCGATTACCGAACAACGACTTATTTGGGGAAACGCGCCGGAGCAGTGGGCGCCGGATGGTCGCGTTCCGATCGATATCGAGCACCCCGAACGGAACGACAGCATATCGGCGATTTTTGCGCCGATGCGTCACGCCGGTGCGATCGTCGGTTGCCTCTCCGTCCAGAGCCCGAAAGCCGATGCCTATACCGACGGTGAGACCGAGCTTGTTGCCGCGATCGCGCATTTTCTGGGGGTGGCGTTGGAGAATCGCCGACTATTCGAGCAGAGCCAGCGCATAGCGGAGATCGACCCGTTGACCGGGCTCCCCAATCATTCCAAGCTCGTGCGTGATCTCGAACGACTCGTCGGGCAAGCGACCTCGACGCGGCCGGTCGCGGCGGCGATCTTCAACGTCGTGAATTTTTCGCAGTTTAACGATACCTACGGATACGCGCTCGGCGACGAAGTTCTGCACCGTATTGCCGCGACGATTTCGCGGTTTTTTTCCGCGAATGTCACGGTCGGGCGTTTCGGCGGCGATGCGTTTTTAATGATCGTACACGGCGAGTCGAGCGAACGGGCGATCGCGACGATCAACGAACTCGCACGCGCATTCTCAAATCTCACCTTCGAGAATGCCGACGGGCAGATTCCGATCTCGCTTGCGTGTGGGTACGCCCTGGCGCCGATGGATGCGCTGACGCGCGTCGATCTCATCGCCTTGTGCACGCATCGCCGCCGGCTTAGCCGCAAGCGCGGCGGGGCTCCGGTTGGGGAGGACGAGATCGACGCACTCGCTCTGAACGGACATTTTGTCGAGGTGCAGACCCTCGTCGATGCGCTCATGGATCGCGATCCGTTCACGCGCGTGCATTTAGTTCACGTCAATGCGATGGCCAAGCACTGGTCCGAGGCGAATCTCGATCTCAGCCCTTCGGAGTTCTCGACCTTCATGCAGGCGAGTCTCCTCCACGATCTCGGCAAACTGCTGGTCTCCGACCGGATCCTCGTGAAGCCCGGGCGGCTCACGGGCGCGGAGTATCGGTCGATGCAAGAGCACGCCCGATTCGGGCACAACATCCTCTCGGATTTTCGTCGCTTCGACGATGTCGCGCGGGTGGTCGCCCAACACCACGAGCGCTGGGATGGAAAGGGCTATCCGGCCGGGCTCGCCGGAGAGGGCATCGATCGATTGGCCCGGGCCGTCGCGATTCTCGACGCCTTCTCGGCGATGGTCGACGATCGCCCCTACCACCGCGGGATCTCCGAGGCCGAGGCGATCCTCGAGATCCGCCGCTGCGCCGGAACCCAGTTCGACCCGGAGCTCGTGGAGCGCTTCGTCGCATGGCGGATGGAAGGCGGAGGAACCAGCGCGGTATAAAAGGCTCTCGGTCTGCGCCCGTAGCTCAACATTGGATAGAGCAAGGCACTCCTAAGGCCGAGGTTGTGAGTTCGAGTCTCACCGGGCGCAAAAGGTTCCCCCTTCCCCTCTTGCATAGCGCTAGAGTGCGTGCTATCGTAAGAAGCCGAACGGAGCGCGCCTCCGTTTCTTTCATGTATTAAGGACGATCGATGGCTAAGAAAGAGAACCGCGTGATGGTTGTGATGGCTTGCACCGAGTGCAAACGCCGGAATTACAACACGCAGAAAAACAAGCAGAAAACGACCGAGCGTCTCGAATTAAAGAAGTATTGCCGCTTCTGCCGTTCGCACCGTTCCCATCGCGAGACGAAGTAATCCACCCAAAGGGCGGTAGCTCAATTGGTAGAGTAGCGGTCTCCAAAATCGCCGGTTGCAGGTTCGAGTCCTGTCCGCCCTGCCATTCCCAATCGAAAGACGAGACGTGGTGAACGAGAAGAAAAACGTACCGAATCGACAAGCAGCCTCGATGGCTCGCGCGAGTGCAAACCTCGCTGCGGGGGACTTCGTGCGCAGCGTGTGGCTGGAAATGAAGCGCGTGACCTGGCCGACTCGTGACGAGTGGGTTGGAGCGACGGTGCTGACGATTGGGCTCGTGGTCTGCCTTGGGCTCTTCACCTACGTCGCCGATCAGTTCTTTGGTTTCCTCTTCAACTTCGTGCATCCGTTCTAGGTGTCCGCGTGACCGATATGGATCATCTCGAAGAGCTCGCCGAACGCGAAACGGTACTCGATTCGGCGCCCGTCGGCGACGAGAAGAAGAACTGGTACGTCGTTCATACCTATTCCGGTTACGAGAATAAGGTAAAGGCGAATCTCGAACGTCGCATTCATTCGATGAACATGCAGGACAAAATTTTCCGCGTGCTCGTCCCGATGGAAGATGAAGTCGAGTTCAAAGACGGCAAGCGTAAAGTAACCCCGAAAAAAGTTTTTCCTGGTTACGTACTCGTCGAGATGGTGATGGACGATCGTTCGTGGTACGTCGTGCGCAATACGCAGGGCGTCACCGGTTTCGTCGGCAGTACCGGGCCGGGCGAGAAGCCCGTACCCTTGCAAGATAAAGAAGTGAAGACGATCCTGAAGCAGATGGGTATCGAAGCTCCGAAGCTGAAGATCGACTTCAACAAGGGCGACCGAGTCAAGGTCACCTCGGGACCGTTCTTCGACTTCACGGGCGTCGTCGACGAAATTACCCCCGAGAAGGAGCGCTTGCGCGCTTTCATCTCCATCTTCGGACGCGAGACACCGGTCGAGCTCGAGTTCTTTCAGGTGGAAAAGGTCTAACGACCGCAACGCGATTTCCCGTCGGCAGCTACCCCGATGCCGATAGGGGATAGGCTCGCTCCGAGCCGTTGAAACGGGGGAGATGCGGTTCGCCGCTTCGTTAACAAAGGAGAGTACATGGCTAAGAAAATGATCGGCAAGATCGGATTACAGATCCCTGCCGGTAAAGCGAACCCGGCGCCGCCGATCGGCCCGGCGTTAGGCCCTTACAGCCTCAATATCATGGACTTCTGCAAGCAGTACAACGAACGTACCGCTTCGCAGGCCGGCATGATCATCCCGGTCGAGATCACCGTTTTCGACGATCGTACCTTTACGTTCGTCACGAAGACGCCGCCGGCGTCGTTCCTTATCAAGCAGGCCCTGAAGATCGAATCGGGGAGCAAAGAACCGAATCGGAATAAGGTCGGTAAATTAACGAACGCACAGCTCGAAGAGATCGCGAAGGTGAAGATGCCCGACATCAACGCTAACGATCTCGACGCGGCGAAGAAAATCGTTGCGGGAACCGCACGCTCGATGGGCGTCGAGGTGGAGGCGTAAAATGGCTCGCACGTATGGAAAACGTCTTCGCACGCTCGCTGCCGAATACGACAAGAAACAACTCTTTTCGACCGTCGAAGCGGTCGCGTTGGTGAAAAAGCACGCAAACGCGAAATTCAACGAAACGATCGAAGCGCACATCCGCTTGGGCGTCGACCCAAAGAAGAGCGATCAAACGGTTCGCGGTACGGTGCTCTTGCCTCACGGCACGGGGCGTACGGTTCGCGTGATTGCATTCGCGAAGGGCGATAACGCTCGTGCGGCGACCGAAGCGGGCGCCGATATCGTCGGCGACACCGAGCTCATCGAAAAGCTCAAGGCCGGCTTCACCGAGTTCGACGTCGCGGTAGCGACTCCGGATATGATGGCCCAGGTCGGTAAGGAATTGGGACGTATTCTCGCGCAGAAAATGCCGAACCCCAAGGCCGGCACCGTCTCGCCGAATATCGCCGCTGCGATTCGCGATATCAAAGCCGGTAAGGTGGAATTCCGCCTCGACAAGACCGCGATCGTTCACACGATCGTCGGCAAGGCAGCCTTCGACGAAGCGCAACTCGCCGAGAACGTTACCACCCTACTCGATGCGATCGTGCGCGCGAAGCCTGCCTCCTCAAAGGGCACCTATTTGCGGAGCATCACGCTCGTCAGCACGATGGGACCCGGCGTGAAGGTCGATCCCAATCGGGTGAAGGCGACCGCCTAAGCGTCGAGTCGCTCCACGTGACCGGTTGCAAGGTCGTAGGTTCCACCTACGACCTTGAGTTTTTTCTGGGCGACTGCTTCGGCGACCACCGACGACGTCCTGAGAATCTCCGCAACGGTCTCGCGAACGTTGTGCCGGACCGCTGCGTCGATCCACCCCTCATCTCGGCGCGTTGCGCGCGCGATCGGCGTGAGCCGGTCGACGATGCGCTGAACCGTTCCCGGAGCGGGCACTCCCTCTTCGAGAAAGTTGACGGCGGCGGTCAACGCTCCGCACGAGCTATGCCCCAGCACGTAGACCAGACGCGCGCCGAGTACCGCGATGCCGTATTCCAACGAGGCAAGGCCGTACTCGTCGATAAAATTGCCAGCAACGCGAATGACGAAGAGGTCGCCCGCCGGGCGATCGAAGACCGTCTCGACGGGAACGCGAGAATCGGAGCAGCCGAGAATGACCGCGAAGGGATACTGCGCCGAGGCGAGCTCCACGCGGTGGGCGCTCTGCGTGCCGAAATTCGGGCGCCCTTCGGTAAAGCGCTGGTTGCCGGCGGCGAGCTCCGCGAGTGCCCAATCGGGGGTCATCGCGCGCGCCCGTTCCTCGATGTCCATCGTCTCGTCCATTCTTCCTTGCGTGGGGGCACGGGCCTGTGATAGGATACGTGCGGCTCCAAAGACCGTAGGTCCCCCAGTCGGGGGGTAATGCCGTAGCGGCGCCTACAGTAGGACGTGAAATCCGATGATGTTCCGCGAGAATCCTCTCGCGCCAGATTCGCGTGGAAGCGCCCTCCGGACGGATGGAGCGCTTTTTTACTGTATCTCATCAGGAAGCAGAGCGTTATGCCAACCGCACGCAAAGAAGCCTCGGTACGAGAGCTGCGCGACCGGCTCGCCGGTGCGCAGAGCGTGTTCCTTACGAATTACCAAGGTCTCACCGTCGACGAGATCACGAAGCTCCGCACGGCGCTTCGCCCGGACGGCAGCACCTATGCAGTCGTAAAAAACACCCTCTTCAAAATCGCCGCCGACGGCGAACTCGCTTCGATGTTCGAGTCGTACCTTCACGGTCCGACCGGCGTCGTTTTCGCGGGTCTCGACCCCGTCGCTCCGGCGAAAGCGCTCAAAGAATTCTCCGACAACGTCAAAACGTTAGAGGTGAAGGCTGCCTACGTCGATGGTAAATTCGTCGACGCCAAGCAGGTCGATGTGCTTGCAAAACTCCCGCCCAAGGCCGAACTCCTCGCGAAAATGGTCGGCTCGCTGGCAAGCCCGTTGCGCGGTCTCGTGACCGTTCTTTCGGGAAATCAAAGCGGCCTCGTTCGCGCCCTTCATGCAATCCGCGAGCAGAAACTCGCGCAATCCGGTTCATAAGAGAGGATATCAATCATGGCAGTTGCCGAAATTATCGATCATATCGACAAACTCACCGTTCTCGAACTCGCCGACCTGGTCAAGCAGCTCGAGGAAAAATACGGCGTTAGCGCCGCCGCACCGGTTGCGATGATGGCCGCTCCGGCCGCCGCCGCTCCGGCCGCCGAGAAGACCGAATTCGACGTCGTGCTCGCCGATGCGGGCCCCGAGAAGATCAAGGTCATCAAGGCCGTTCGCGAGATCACGAGCCTCGGGCTCACCGAAGCGAAGTCCTTCGTCGAGAGCGCTCCGAAAGCGATCAAAGAAGGCATCGCCAAAGACGAAGCCGAGAGCATCAAGAAGAAGCTCGAAGAAGCCGGCGCGAAGGTCGAAATCAAGTAGTTTCGCCCCCGTACCAAGAAGAGAGGGCGCGACGCGTTGCAGCGTTGCGCCTCTTTTTTTTTGCCGTATCCTCGATAGGAGTCCTCGCTCATGCCACAGCCATCCGCCCCGCCCGCACTCACCATCATTATTTACATCGCCGCGTTCGCGTTGGTGCTCTTTCGTATGTCGCGTCCGCAACGCATCAGCACGGCGCGCCTCTGGATCGCACCGAGCTTGCTAACCTTCGTCGGGCTCTGGGTGATCTACGTCGAACAACAGGTAACGCCGTCTCCATTCTGGGAGCTCGTCGTCGCCGTAGCACTCGGGCTGCTGCTCGGTGCGCCGTTGGGATTCTTGCGTGGTGCGCATACGCCGGTGCAGGCGACCGAAAATCCCGGCGTGATGACGTTGGGATCGGCGCTCGTGCCGGCGTTGATCTACGTCACGGCGTTTGCAGCGCGGCTCGCCTTGCGCGTGATCTTTCCGATCGGTAGCACGGTCGGTATCGTCGTCGGCGATGGCTTGCTCGTTTTCGCAATAACGTTTCTCGCCGTGAGCTATTTCGCGATCTATCGAAAATATATCGCGTTGGAGTAACGAAAGAGCGCCGCGCGAACGCGACGCCCTTTCGTGTAACCGAGCCGAGCTCGTTTAATGAACGAGGAATCCGACGAGCAAGAGTGCGACGATATTGAGCACCTTGATCATGGGGTTAATCGCCGGGCCGGCGGTGTCTTTATACGGGTCGCCGACGGTGTCGCCGGTCACTGCCGCCTGGTGCGCGATCGATCCCTTACCGCCGTAGTTGCCTTCTTCGATGTATTTCTTGGCATTATCCCACGCGCCGCCGCCCGTCGTCATCGAGATGGCGACGAAGAAGCCGGTAACGATCGAGCCGACGAGAATGCCGCCCATTACCTGCGCGCCCGTCGTGCCTTGTAGAACGTTAAAGACGGTGAGCAGGACGACGATGACGGGGACTCCCACCGGAATCAACGCCGGAACGATCATCTCTTTGAGTGCGGCCGCAGTCACGATGCTGACGGTCGTCCCATAGTCGGGTTTCTGCGTGCCGGCCATGATGCCGGGCATCTCGCGGAATTGGCGACGGACTTCTTCGACCACCGCACCACCCGCTCGGCCGACCGCTTCCATCGAGAGCGAGGCAAAGAGATAGGGAAGCAGACCGCCGAGGAAGAGCCCGACGAGGACGTACGGATTGCCGATGGTGAAGAGATTCGCAACGCCTGCGGCGCATGAGGGATCGCTGCCGACAGCGCACGAGTGTTTGATGAGCTCCTGGAGAAACGCCGCAAAGAGCACCACGGCAGCGAGTGCCGCCGAGCCGATCGCGTAGCCTTTGGTGACGGCTTTGGTCGTGTTCCCGACGGCATCGAGTGGGTCGGTGATGTCGCGAACTTCCTTCGGCATCTCCGCCATCTCGGCGATACCGCCGGCGTTATCGGTGATCGGTCCGAACGAATCGATCGCGACGACGATACCGGCCATCGAGAGCATCGACATGACGGCGATTGCCACACCGTACAGGTTGGCTACGCCGTACGAGACGAGGATGCCGGCGACGATAACGATCGCGGGAAGCGCGGTTCCTTGCATCGAGACGGCGAGCCCGGCGATCATATTGGTCGCGTGTCCGGTTACCGAAGCTTTCGCAATACGTTGCACCGGCGAGAATTGCGAGCCGGTGTAGTACTCGGTGATGAA
>JABEUX010000202.1 GCA_013044185.1 Vulcanimicrobiota bacterium
CAGAACGCTGAAAGACACAGAGACGCAGCTCGCCATCGCTGCGATTCCCGACGTACACGGGCACGCGAAGGGCGAACATCGCGCGTTTTCCGAAGAGCGTCCGCTGCCGTATAGCGCACGCATGCTTTTCCTTTGGTTCTATCACGCCTGTCGACGCGGTTCGCCGCGCTTCCTCATGGTGAGCGATCACGTGAATTTCCTGACGTTCGAAGATCCCGGTGCGATTAATACGGTTCGTCGAGCGCTCAAACTCGCACTCGCCGGTGACGTCTACGGTGCGGCGGAGACCGCCGTTGTCGATGTCGCGCACGCGACGATCGTCTCCGACGCATTACGCCGCGGGATGCGGTTCTCGATCGGTGCGGAGGTCGATAACGACCCGCGCTCTCGCCCCGATGTCGCCAACATCATCGACGCCATGCGTCCCGACGGTATCATCCGTTCGATTCATTTCGTACCGATCGAGCATCCCGAGAAGGGTGCCGACTGGCTCTGGGCGTTCGATAATCCCGAATTCGCCCATCTCCTCGACGGTGTCGGAGCGGAGCGACTCTGGGAGCTCTATACCCACCGTCTCTTCGAAGATATTTCGACGCTGCCGACGCACATCGTCGGACACTTCTACGTCGCCGCAACCTTCGGCGCGTGGCCCAACCTCGCAACACTCGAGAGCTACGAAGATCGTCTCTTGGAGATTTGCAAGGAGCGCGGAATCGCCGTGGAGATCAATCTGCGCTTCTTCTATCGCGAGGGCGTCGCGCCCGAACAACGCGATCTAATGCTCGCCGCCTATACTCGCCTGATGCGCAAAGCCTCGGCCGCCGGGGTTTCTATCGCTATCGGTTCCGACGCCCATAGCCCGAAGGATCAGGGCAACGGCTTCGAGCGTATTATCGAGATCTTGCGCGAACTCGAGATCAACGAGGTCGTCTTTCCGATCGGCGGCCGCTTGGCGAAGGTAGCGCTGCGCGCGAGTCGCGAGCATATCGAACGCGCCAAGCGCGTCGACCTCCCGCAGCCCGGCACCAGCATCGCCGGATTCAGCCGAGCCGAACTCGGCCTTCCGGAGATCGACGAGGAAGAGGAGCGCAGGCTCGCCGAGCTGCGTGCGCGCAGCGTCCGCGACGTGGGTTCGAAACGGCGCGCCGGTTCGCCGGAGCGCGCGACGAAATCCCCGAGCGCAGGCTCGCCCGAGACCGCACGCGGAGCTCGGAGCTCGCCGAAGCGCACCGCCCCGACGAAACCTGCGAAGGAATCTCCGAAAGCGAAGCCCTCATCGTTAGCTCCGCCGGAGCCGAAGGCACCGGTGGCAAAAGCGCCCGTGAAGCCGGCGGCAAAAGCGCCCGCGAAGCCGGCGGCAAAGAAGCCCGCGAAGCCGGCGGCAAAAGCGCCCGTGAAGCCGGCGGCAAAGAAGCCTGCCCCAAAGAAGGCGACCCCCCCGGTAAAAGCCGCGGCGAAAAAGGCGCCTCCGGCGAAGCCCGCCGGGAAGAAGCCCGCACTCCGCCCCGCAGTAAAATCAACGTCGAAAAAAACCACTGGAAAGAAAACCGCCTCGGCGAACAAGTCAACACGCCGATAGATGCGGCGCTAGGAGGGCTCCTATGTCCGAAGATCTGCGTATTCGGAACGTCGCGTTCGTTGGCCCTCATCACTCGGGCAAGACGACGTTGCTCGAAGCGTTGTTGTTCGCATGCGGAGCGATCGCTCGCCGCGGTTCGGTCACCGACGGCTCCACCACCACCGACAGCGAGCCAGAGGATATCGCTCACGCTCAATCGACCTGCGTCGGTTTCGCTCGCGCGACGCACGATGCTATAGAGATCAACCTCATCGACACGCCGGGCTTCATCGATTTCTTCGAAGAGACCCGAGCGGCGTTACGCGGCGTCGATGCCGCGGTCGTCGTCGTCGAAGCCGACCCATCGCGCATCCCACTCACGCACGCGTTGATGGAGGAGATCGAACGGCTTCGGCTACCCCACATCGTCGTCATCAATAAATTGGATCGCCCCGGTGCCGATTTCAATGCAACGCTCGCCGAGTTACAGCGCCTCTACGGGCGCCACGTCGTCGCAGAGCAGCTCCCTATTCGACGCGACGACGCGCTGGTCGGTTTCATCGACCTCGCGACGATGCGGGCTGCGCGCTACTCAGCCGATGGAGATCGCGACGAAGCAATCGAGCCCGCGTTCGATGTGCCCGCAGCGCAGGGACGCCGGACGCTCCTGGAAGCGATGGCCGATTTCGACGATCGCTTGATGCAAGAGTTGCTCGACGATATCGAACCGCCGACCGACGAAGTCGATCGCGATCTCTGCGAGGAGTGCTCGCACGACCAAATCGTTCCCGTTCTCGTCGCCGCCGGGCTTCACGGGTTCGGCATCGCCGCGCTGCTGCGCGCGATCGAGCGCTGGTTTCCCGCGCCCGTCGGCGACGCACGAGCACCCATTCGCGCGCAGGTGATCAAGACGATCGTCCATCCACAATCGGGAAAGCTTTCGGTAGCGCGCATCCACGACGGCACGCTGACCGGTGACGCGACCCTCATCGATCTACGCACCGGCGAACGCATCCGCGTCGGCGGTCTCTATCGCCTCTTCGGGAAAAAGAGTGAGGCGCTCTCAAGCGCCGGTCCCGGAAGCATCGTCGCCATAGCTCGCCTCGAAGGCGTACTGACCGGATCCACCCTTGCCGGCTCGCCTACGGTGAAGCCGCTTCCGCCGATCGAATTCTCCGCCCCCGTCTTCGCCGTCGCGATTAAACCGAAAGAACGCATAGACGAAGCGAAAATTTCGCAGATGCTCGCCCGCATTATCGAAGAGGATCCCTCGCTACAACTCGCGCGCGCGCAATTTACCTCAGAGCAACTCCTTTTAGGGTGCGGCGAGCAACACGTCGGCATTGCGATCGAACGGCTCGCGCGCAAACATCGCGTGGAGATTGACATCGCGCCACCCGCCGTTCCCTATCTCGAAACGATCTCCGCGGGCACCGAGGTACACTCGCGCTATAAACACCAGACCGGCGGCCACGGGCAGTTCGCCGACGTACAGATACGCTTCGCGCCCCGCCCGCGCGGGAGCGGCCTGCTCTTCGACGACGAGATCGTCGGCGGCGTCGTTCCAAAAAACTTTATCCCGGCTGTCGAAAAAGGCGTTCGAGAGGCGCTCGCTCGCGGAACGAGCGGCTATCCGGTCACCGACCTGCGCGTAACGCTTTTCGATGGCCAATACCACGATGTCGATTCAAGCGAGCAGTCCTTTCGAACTGCGGCGAGCATGGCGGTGCGCGACGCGCTACCGAAGTGCAAGCCGATCGTTCTCGAACCGATCGCCCGGGTCGAAGTGACGATTCCAGCGCACTTCACCGCGACCGTGATCGGCCAACTCACGGCAAAGCGCGGGCAGATTCTCGGCATGAAACCAAGCGACCGAGAGGAGCGTGAGATCGTCGAGGCCGACGTCCCGCTCGTCGAACTCGCTCGCTATATCACCGAACTTCGCACCGCAACCCAGGGGTTGGGAACCTATCGGTGGAGCCACGAACGGTACGACCCGGCACCACCCGGGCGCATTACCGCAGCCACCGCTTCATAACCGTCACACGTAACCACTTATCGCCCCATACTCGGAGGATCCGTCGTTGTTGAAACGCTTGCTCTCGGGAGCGCTGCTCCTTACGCTCGTCGTCGCCTGCTCGAAAACGGGAACGCAGGGCGCTCCCGGTGCCGGAGTAGAGCCCGGGCATCTTCGCATCGCTATCCAGAGCGACGTCAAGAATCTCAATCCGCTGCTGAATTCCAATACGACCGACGTATTGGTCGATGCGCTGATGTTCGAGCCGCTCATCGTTCCCAATGCCAAGGGCACGATGCAACCGATGCTCGCGACGACGGTGCCGACGCTTCATAACGGCGGCATCACCAACCACGGATTAACGATTACCTACCACCTGCGAACCGATGCCAAGTGGACCGACGGCAAACCGGTGACCGCCGCCGACGTCATCTTTTCGTGGAAAGCGATTATGAACCCGAACAACGACGTGATCTCGCGTCACGGGTATACCGATATCGCATCGATCGACGCCCCAACCCCATATACCGTCGTCGTCCACCTCAAAAAGCCGTTCGCGCCGTTCGTCGACACCTTCTTCACCGATAGCGACCAGCCGTACTTCGTCGCTCCGGCGCACGTCCTCGCTCGTTATCCCAACCTCAACACCATCCCATTCAATAGCGAACCGATGGTGAGCGACGGGCCGTTTCGTTTTGCCGATTGGGTACACGGCGATCACATTACGCTGCTGCGAAACGACAATTTTTTTCTCGGGAAGCCAAAATTAAAAAAGATCACCCTTCGCATTATTCCCGATGAAAACACGACGATCAACCTGCTACGCACGCACGACATCGACTGGATGTTCGAAGGTTCGATCAGCAACTACCCAGTAGTCAAGAACATCCCCGGGATCGACGTCCGCTGGATGAGCGCGAACGGCTTCTCCGGCATCTACGTGAACACGCAACGCCCGTTCCTCAAGAGCCTCCGCGTTCGTCAAGCGGTCGCCGCCGCGATCGACAAGCAACGCATCATCAATACGCTCACGTTCGGCCAAGAGAAAAAGGCAATAGCCGACGTTCCGCCATTTATGTGGTCATACGATCCCAACGTTAAGGCGATCTCCTACGATCCGGCGAAGGCGCGCGCACTGCTCGATGCGGCGGGCTGGAAGGTCGGCCCCGGAGGGATTCGCGTGAAGAACGGGCAGCAACTCGAATTGGTCCTCGTCACCGATAACTCCAATGCCACGCGCGTGAAAAAGAGCGTGATCATCCAGGCGATGCTGCGTAAGGTCGGCATCAAAGTCCAGGTGAAGTATTTCGCCGGGGATGTGCTCTTCGCGCCGGCGAGCGTCGGCGGCATCCTCCAAGGCGGCAAGTTCGACCTCGCCTTAGCAGGCTGGTTTGCCGGGATCGATCCCGATGATTCGACGCAGACCACCTGTGCTAACGTCGCGCCCGCCGGTTACAATTATTCGCGCTATTGCAATCCGAAGATGGAAGCGCTGCAAAAAATCGCGCTCACTTCCTACGATCGTGCCACTCGCAAGAAAGCATACGGAAAGATCCAACAGCTCTTAGCGACCGACGTTCCGATGATTTACCTGTACTACGAACGCCAGATGGAGCCGATCAGCACCTCGTTCAAGGGTTTCGCTCCCAATCACGTCGTCGAGAGTTGGAACGCGTGGCAATGGAGCATCTAGGGCACCCGGGCGAATCGGTCGTGCCGCCGGGCGATATCGCCTGGCTGCGCAAAACCATCGTCGAACGCGCGCTGACCCGAGGGGATTATCAGCTCTCGGGCGGCGTGCGCAGCGACTATTATATCGACAAGTTTCGCCTCTTTAGCGATCCGGTAATCCTGCGCCGTATCGCTCGGCTCTTCACTCCGGTGATCGCGCACCTACGCCCCGACGTTATCGGCGGCACCGAACTCGGCGGCGTCGTTATCGCGACCGCGGTCTCACAGCTCACCGGCCTCCCGATGCTCGCGGTCCGCAAACAGCCCAAAGGCTACGGCGCCTTCCCCGACGAGTACGTCGAGGGCGCCTACGCCCCGGGGCAGCACGTTCTTCTACTAGAGGACGTCATCACCAACGCGACCGAGCTCGTCGCCGCAAAGGCGCGTCTTGAAGCTCTAGGCCTGCAGGTCACACCCTACGCGGTGGTAAGCCGAGGATTCGCGCCGATCAACGCACTCATC
>JABEUX010000203.1 GCA_013044185.1 Vulcanimicrobiota bacterium
AATAACGATCCGCGCTTCGTACTGGTGTTATTCAAAGCATAGCGCGCATGATGGCGCTCGGAGTGCAGCAGGCACGGAGAGATAGAAAAAGTGCAAAAGTGCCTGCTGCGCCTACGAGCTTTCCGATCGACGTTCAGGTTCCTGTCGAAAATTGACGAAGATTTTACACTAAGGACTCTCGACACATAGGTGCCTCGGGCCACTCGCCACCGTCGGCAGAGATCCAGGCTCCGAGGACGCGATGCGATGGGCGCGAAGCCTAGGACTCCACGGGAGCCCGGTCTTGGGCTGAGAGGGCGGGCTCGCTCCGCCGACCGTTGCACCTGATCCGGGTCATGCCGGCGGAGGAAGAAGCACGATGAAAGTTTATGCACCAGGCAGCGCGCCCTCGATACGCGTTCCCATGCGGGCGATCCAGCTCACCGACGGCAGCACGCACACCATCTACGATACCAGCGGCCCCTACGGCGACGCCGCGATGGCGACCGATATTCGCCGCGGGCTCCCTCACCTACGCGCGGAGTGGATCGCACAGCGCGGCGATACGCTCGAACTCGACGCTCCGACCTCGGTCTATCAGCGGGGGCGAGAGGCGATGCGCGAGCTCGACGAGATCCGCTTCTCGCAACCGCGCCGCATTCGGCGCGCAAAGCCCGGTGCGAACGTCTCGCAGATGCATTACGCACGGCGCGGAGAGATCACGCCCGAGATGGAGTTCATCGCTATTCGCGAGGGGCTCGCGCCGGAATTCGTGCGCGACGAAGTCGCGCGCGGCCGGGCCATTATCCCGAGCAATATCAACCATCCCGAGAGCGAGCCGATGATTATCGGGCGCAACTTCCTCGTGAAGATCAACGCGAATATCGGCAACTCCGCAGTCGCTTCCTCGATCGACGAAGAGGTCGAAAAGATGACCTGGGCGACGAAATGGGGCGCCGATACCGTCATGGATCTCTCGACCGGAAAAAATATTCACGAAACGCGCGAATGGATTCTGCGCAATTCACCGGTGCCGATCGGAACGGTGCCGATCTATCAAGCACTCGAGAAAGTCAACGGCAAAGCCGAAGAACTAACCTGGGAGCTCTATCGCGACACGCTCGTCGAGCAGGCCGAGCAGGGCGTCGATTATTTTACCATCCACGCCGGCGTTTTGCTGCGCTACGTTCCGCTCACCGCCAATCGCATCACCGGCATCGTATCGCGTGGCGGATCGATTCTGGCGAAATGGTGCCTCGCGCACCATCGGGAGAACTTCCTGTACACGCACTTCGAAGAGATCTGCGAGATTATGAAGGCGTACGACGTGGCGTTCTCGCTCGGCGACGGTTTGCGCCCGGGCTGCCTCGCCGACGCGAACGACGCGGCGCAGTTCGGCGAACTTGAAACGCTCGGCGAGCTCACGAAGATCGCCTGGAAACATGACGTGCAGACGATGATCGAAGGGCCTGGGCACGTGCCGATGCATCTCATTAAAGAAAACATGGAGAAGCAGCTCGAGCTCTGCCAGGAAGCGCCCTTCTATACGCTCGGCCCGTTGGTAACCGATATCGCGCCGGGTTACGACCATATCACCAGTGCAATCGGCGCGGCGATGATCGGCTGGTTCGGCACCGCGATGCTCTGTTACGTGACGCCGAAAGAGCACCTCGGTCTACCGGATAAGAAAGACGTGAAGGACGGCGTGATCGCCTATAAGATCGCCGCCCATGCCGCCGATATCGCGAAAGGACATCCGCATGCGCGGCATCGAGATGACGTGCTTTCGAAGGCGCGCTTTGAATTTCGTTGGGAGGATCAATTCGAACTCTCGCTCGATCCCGAAACGGCGCGCGAATTTCACGACGAAACGCTCCCCGCCCCCGGTGCGAAAAGCGCGCACTTCTGCTCGATGTGCGGGCCGCATTTTTGTTCGATGAAAATCACGCAGGAAGTGCGCGAGTACGCGCAGGCCGGTATGGAGGAGAAGAGCCGCGAGTTTATCGAGAGCGGCGCGGAAGTTTACGTCGCAGCCCCGTGATTGCAGCGCTCTTACTCGATCGCGACGGCACGATCGTTCGCGACGAGCCCTATAACGGGGATCCGGCACTCGTCGAGCCGTTACCCGGCGCGAAAGCCGCGCTCGACGAACTGCGCGGGCTCGGGCTCGGGGTCGCTCTAATAAGCAACCAATCGGGAATCGCTCGCGGGCTCATTACGCGCGCGCAGGTCGAGGCGGTCAACGCGCGCGTCGTCGAGATGCTTGGCCCCTTCGACGTGCTGCTGTATTGCGCGCACGGCCCGGAGGATGATTGCGCGTGCCGCAAACCCAAACCCGGTATGCTGCTCGAAGCGATGCGTACGATGGGCGTCGACCCGCACGAATGCGTGATGGTCGGCGACAAAAATGATGATATCGAAGCTGCGCAGGCGGCTGGCGTGCGTGCGCTCAAAGTCGATCCGAAGGTAGGGCTCGCTCATGCGATGCCCGCGCTACGTTGCTTTTACGGCGATCCGGGAAACGGCGACGACGCCGAGTAGGGTGCTACGGGTTCCCGATGCTGTTGGTTGAGGAAATCCAGTAGCGTTCGTCGGGCGTAGGATTGCGCAGCGCGATTCCGTGCGTCGCATGCACGCTCCGCGCGATGCGGCGCCAGATGCGGGTGACTTTTACGACGTAATGCTGGGTTTCGTAATACGGCGGAATGCCGCCGTATTCGACCACGGCTTTCGGCCCCGCGTTATATGCTGCGATCGCATTGCGATACGGGTGGTGGGTTTTGGCGAAACGCTGCACCTGTTCGCTGAGGTAGCGCGCGGCACCGGAGAGGTTCTGCAGCGGGTCGTGCGGATCGATCCCCATTCGCGCCGCGGTCCCCGGCATCAACTGCCCCAATCCGACCGCTCCCGCCCACGAGCGCGCGTGCGTGTGCCAGCTCGATTCCACCGTGACGAGCGCGACGAGTAAATTTGCGTCGAGGTGGTAGTGCCACGCGCTCCGCAGCGCGTGGAGCGCGAGTTGTTCGCGTTGCCAACGCGGCATCTGCGGGTTCGCCTTCTGCAGAAAACGCGCGTAGGCGCGGGCGTTCCCGATCGTCGCGGGAATCGGCTGCGGGCGCGGAGCCGCGAGCACGCGGTGCGGCGCGAGGAGGAGCAGGCCCACAGCAAATGCCGCGGGGAGCAGGGTTCGAAATCTCCGCATGGAGGCCGAGGGTTCGCGCCGTGCCGAAGAGAGCCCTATGAGCCGATTTTCGCAGATGAGCCCGACCGGTAAACGTGCCTGGGGGGTAGGATTGATCCTCTTTTTCGTCCTGCTCATCGCCGCCATCGGCTATTCCCAGTGGTACGCGATTCACGTCAACGTGCCGCACTACGAACGCTCCGGCACCCCGTAACGGCAGGATCGCCTCCCGTGTGTGCCGCATGTCCTTGGGAGAGGGTGGAGGGGTTCGCCCTGCGTCGCTTTGGCGCGAATCGCCCGCCGTGGGCCAATGACTCCTGACGAGCCATCGAGTTCTTCAGAAGGGGTCCACAGAACATGACGATACGTGCGCAACTCATGCGCGTCTACCTTGATGAGGGCGATCGCTTCGGGGATCGTCCCGCTTACGTTGCGCTCGTCGAGCGCTTGCGCGATGCGGGAGTCGGGGGCGCGAGCGTCTTTAAAGGAATCGAGGGCTTCGGCAGCCGGCGCACCGTGCATACCGCGCGCGTCTTCGATCTCTCTACCAATTTACCGGTCGTCATCGAAGTGATCGAGAGCGCCGAAAAAATCGATGCGATCCTGCCGATCGTTCGCGAGATCGTCGCCGAAGGGCTCGTCACGCTCGAAGGGCTCGAGCTTCTCCGGATCGGTTCGGGAGCGAGCGCGTGATGGGCCTGAAGGCGATCCTCGCCGTCGCCCTCGGCGGTGGAGTCGGCTCGGCGCTCCGATACGTCGTAAATTTCCTCGTTGTCGCGCGCTTCGGTCCCGGTTTTCCACTGGGCACGCTGCTCATTAACATTACGGGCAGTCTGCTCATCGGCGTCGTCGCCGAGCTCGCTGCGACATCGTCGTTGGGGATGACGCCGCTGCTCCGTCTCTTTCTCGCCGTCGGCGTACTCGGCGGCTATACGACGTTCTCAACCTTCGCGCTCGACACCGTAACGTTGGTCGGAGATCGGGCGCTCGGTATCGCCACGATGTACGCACTAGGAAGCGTCGCGCTCGGTATCCTTGCTGCGTTTGCCGGGCAGGTGCTCGTGCGCTTTGCTATCCGGTAGCGGAAGCGTTCCCCGCGCGCCTTCCACGACCGCAGCAACCCCGCCATCGCCGAGCGAGTTATAGTGCGAGGCTCCCTTACGGGGAGCGTTTCAGCACGCTGACATCATCGCAAAAGGGGAGCATTCATGCACGATCACGAGTTGGTCGAACGCGTCGAAGCTATGAGCGCGCAAGAGATCGACGGATTACCCGTCGGTGTTATCACCTTGGGGCTCGACGGCAAGATCGTACGCTACAATCGTACTGAGGCTGAGATGGCACGCCTCGATCAGAAATCCCAGGTCGGACGCAACTTCTTTACCGAAGTCGCGCCGTGTACCGCGAACCCGGAGTTCCAGGGGCGCTTCGATACCCTTGCCGCAAAGTCGAGCGGGGGAATCGAGACGTTCGATTACACCTTCCGTTTTGCTTGGGGCGCACAGCGCGTGCACATTACTTTCGTTCGGAAAGCGGGGCGTGACGATATCGACGTGTTGATCACGCGCATGTCGGCCTAGAATCCTCGGTTTTTGAGCAACATTTGAGGCCGCGCTCGCAGGAGCGCGGCCTCTGCTATCGGACTCCTCGGGCTGAACATGAAGCTCTCTTCGAGGAGGAAGTCGTTGTCTCGCACACCTGTACGCTGGGCGCTCGCCGCCGCAGCCCTCTTTGCTCTTAGCCTTCCCTCGCTCGCGCGTGCGGCAAGCGCCGCGAGCCCGGCCCCGGCAAAAACCGCCGCGAAGGCCTCCCCCAAACCGACGCCTACGCCGACCCCGCCGCCGCCGTACACGCAGGCGACGTGGCGCGAGATCGGCCCCGCCGCAGGCGGCGGGCGCGTCACCTCGGTCGCCGGCTCGGCGACGAACGTGAAGCTCTACTTCGTAGGCTCCGCGGGCGGCGGCGTGTGGAAGACGATCAACGGCGGCTTCACGTGGACGCCGGTCTTTGCAAATCAGAAGGTCGCAGCGATCGGTGCCGTTACGATCGACCCCAGCAATAACAATATCGTGTGGGTCGGTACCGGCGAGAGCAATCCTCGTAACGACGTCAGTTACGGCGACGGCCTCTATAAATCGACAAACGGCGGTATGACGTGGAAGCGAGTCGGGCTCAAAGGCGTTCGCTCGATCTCGCGCATCGTCGTCGATCCGAAAAATGGCAATCACGTTGTCGTTGCGGCGTTCGGCGACCCCTATCGCAACAGCGTCCATCGCGGCGTCTACGTGACCTTCGACGGCGGCAAGAGCTGGAAGAAAACGCTCTATCTCGCGCCCGATAGTGGTGCGAGCGATCTCGCAATGGTGCCGAGCGATCCGAACGTCGTCTATGCCGGCATGTGGGAGTTTCGGCGCAAACCGTGGACCTTCCGCAGCGGTGGCCCCAACGACGGGCTCTATAAATCGGTTGACGGCGGCAAGACGTGGACGAAACTCGTCGGAAACGGTTTGCCGGCCGGTATCACCGGGCGCATCGGGCTCGCCGTTTCGCAGAGCGACCCGAATTACGTCTACGCACTCATCGAAGCGGCGCACGGTATTCTCTGGCGTAGCGAAAACGCGGGCAAGAGTTGGAAGATGGTTAGCGACAATACGCTCGTCGATCAACGTCCGTTCTACTTCACCCACATCGCGGTCGATCCGATGAATCCCAAAAAAGTCTATGCGGTCTCGGAGCTGACCTCGGTCTCTACCGACGGCGGCAAGAAATTCCACCCCATCGCGCTCGCGGTGCACGTCGACTATCACGCGATCTGGATCGCGCCGAACGACCCGTCGCGCATCATGCTTGGCGAAGACGGCGGGTACGCGCTTACCGTCGATGGCGGCGCGAACTGGTTCTTCTCGAAGAACCTCCCAATCGCACAGATCTATCACGTAGGGCTCTCCAACGAAAACCCGTATGAAGTCTGCGCCGGATTGCAAGATAACAACGCGTTCTGCGCGCGTGAGAACTCGCTCGACCCCAGCGGCTTACTCAATAAATACTGGAAAGTTAGCGTCGGCGGCGACGGCGAGTGGTCGGTCCCCGATCCCTCCGACCCAAATTATATCTGGAGCGATTCCGAGAACGGCTCGGTCGTCGTTTGGAACAAGAAAACGCAAGACGAATGGTCCGCGCAACCCTATCTCCAGGGCGTCAAAGAACAGTACGACCTGCGCACGAGCAAGTATCGCTTTAATTGGGATTCCCCGATTGCGTTCGCACCGTGGAACCCACATATCGGCTGGGTCGGCGGCAATGTCGTTTTCCAGAGCACCGATCGTGGCAAGAGCTTTAAAGTCATCAGCCCCGACCTCACGCTAAACATGAAATCGCATCAAATTCCTTCGGGCGGTCCGATCACCCACGATGTCTCGGGTGCGGAGTATAGCGACACCTTGCTCGATATCGAAGGCTCGCCGGTACGGAAAGGCGAGATCTGGACCGGCGCCGACGACGGCGTCATCGGCCTCACCGTTGACGGCGGGAAGCATTGGAAGAAGATGCTTATCCCCGGCGTTCCGCCCTACGGACGTGTTGAAACCGTCGCTCCCTCGCCCTTCGATGCGGCGACGGCGTACGTTTCTATCGATCGCCATCGTTCCGGCGATTACCGACCCTACGTCTTCGTCACCCACAACTACGGCAAGACGTGGAGCTCGATCGCGAGCAATCTTCCCAAGAACGTCTTCGTACGCACCATCCGCCCGGATATCAAGAACTCGTCCATCCTCTATCTCGGCAACGAAACGGGAATCTTCATCTCGTTCGATGACGGCAAGAGCTGGGAGAGCTTCAAGAACGGCATGCCGACGGTTTCGGTTCGCGATATCCGCATGCAGCCGACCTTCGACGATCTCGTCGTCGCGACGCACGGGCGCTCGATCTATATCATGGACGACATGACGCCGATCCAGCAACTCGCACGCGCGGAGGCGGCCGGCGGCAGATTTTTCCCGGTGCGCGTCTCCTATCAATACACGCTGCACGAAAATGACGAAGGTACCTACACCGACTTCGTCGGCAATAACCCGCCTTACGGCGCGATCTTCGATTACTACCAGAAGACGGCGAATGCAAAGACGCCGCCCTCGCTACAGGTGTTTAATGCACGCGGCCAACTGATGCGCTCGCTCTCCGGCACCCATAAGGTCGGCGGAAAGGCGCAACCACGGCTTCCTAACGCGGTCGGTCTCAATCGCTACGTCTGGGATTACGGCACCAATGGTGTTGCGTTATGGAAAGGTGCGGCCAAGAAGTCGTACCAGGGCTTCCCGGAAGGGCCCACCGTGCCGCCGGGTACTTACACCGCGAAACTCACCTTCGATGGGAAAACCTACACGCGTCGCTTCGTCGTGAAGCCCGATCCGCGCTCGAAATTCACGCAAGCGGAGTACGACCGGACGTTCGCGTTCTCGATGAAGTACGAAACGATGTTCGGAAAGATCGACACGATGCTCAACAACCTCGACGCGCTTAAAAAGCAACTCGATGCGGCGCAGAAGGTCGCGACCGCGAAAAAGGCGACCGGCGTTACGGCCGCGCTCGCCGCACTCTCCGGTCGTCGCCAGGGCATGTTCGATATCCTGACGGCGAACTACCAGAACGATGAAGACTCGATCGAGCGCCCGGGTGCGCTGCGCGAAGATTTCGAGCAGCTCTACTTCGCCGCCCAGAGTCTCATCACGCCGCCGACGGTTGCGTTCGCGCAACGGCTCGACGGAAAATACGCCCGAGCCCTCGGGCAATATAACGCCTTCGTCGGCACGATTCCCGCACTGCAAGCCGAAATGAAGGCAGCGGGGCTCAAACCGATCGCAGGTATCGGCACGGTGCACTAACGACACCACTCGTGGAGGAGAGAGCATGAAGATACGGTTTCTCGCGTTGGGTGCGCTGCTCGCGGCCGGAAGTTTTCTTCCGGCTGCGGCGGCGACCGCACCGTACGCACGCATGAAATGGCGAGAGATCGGCCCGGCGATCGCCGGTGGCCGCGTCTCATCGGTCGCGGGGACGGCGCAGAACGCCGATCTCTATGTGATCGGTACCGCAGGTGGCGGCGTCTGGAAGAGCGCGAACGGCGGCGCAACCTGGAAACCGATCTTCACCAAAGAACCGACCGGATCGATCGGCGCGGTCGCTATCGATCCGAGCAATCAGAACGTTCTTTGGGCCGGCACCGGCGAGAGTAACCCACGCAACGACGTCTCGTTCGGTACCGGTCTCTATAAGAGCGTCGACGGCGGTACGACGTGGTCGCGCGTTGGGCTCGCGCTGACGCGCCAGATCTCGCGTATCGCGATCGATCCAAAGAACCCCCAGCACGTCGTGGTCGGTGCATCGGGCGATCCGTTCGCCGACTCCGTGCATCGAGGCGTCTACGTTACCTTCGATGGTGGGAAAACGTGGACGAAATCGCTTTATATCGGCCCGAGCAGTGGCGCGAGCGATATCGCGATGGATCCCGCCGATCCCAATATCGTCTATGCGGGGATGTGGCAATTCCGTCGCAAGCCGTGGACCTTTCACTCCGGCGGCCCCAATGACGGCCTCTATAAATCGACCGACGGCGGCAAAAGCTGGACGAAGCTCGTCGGCAACGGCCTGCCGGTGGGTTACGAGGGGAGGATTGGGCTCGCGATCGCGCCGAGCGATCCAGCGCGCGTCTATGCGTTGATCGAAGCGAAGGGCGGCATCCTGTGGCGCAGCGATGACGCCGGTGCGCATTGGAAGCTGATGACCGATAACACCTTGGTCGATCAGCGTCCCTTCTATTTCACCCATATCGCCGTCGATCCGAAGAACGCGAATCGCGTCTACGGCGTCTCCGAGATGCTCTCGGTCAGCACCGACGGCGGCAAAAAATTCAAACGCATCGCCAAGGGCGTTCACGTCGATTATCACGCCATTTGGATCGCTCCGAATAATGGTAAGCGCATCATCGTCGGCGAGGACGGTGGCTATGCGTTAACGCTCGACGGGGGAAAGGCGTGGTCTTTTGCGCGGAACCTTCCTATCGGTCAGGTCTATCACGTCGCCCTCTCCAACGGTAATCCGTATCTCGTCTGCGGTGGTTGGCAGGATAACAGCGGCTGGTGCGGGCCGGAGAATTCGCGCGATCCGCAAGGGATAAAAAATCGTCGCTGGTTCCAAGTGGTCGGCGGCGACGGCATGTGGGCCGTTCCCGACCCGAGCGATTCGAATTTCGTCGTCGCCGATCTCGAGGACGGCTACGTCAACCTCTTCAACCGTCGGGCGCGGCTCTATCGATTCATCAACCCCTACTTCGAGCCGGGGCTCTCGATCTTCGATCTCAATAAGCGCCCGTATCGCTTCAATTGGGATTCACCGATCGCGTTCGCTCCGTGGAACGGGCAGGTTTTATGGTACGGCGGCAACGTCGTTTTTCAGAGCACCGATCGCGGCCAAACGTGGCAGCCGATCAGCCCCGATCTCACGCGCAATATCAAAGCACACCAGATGCCTGCGGGCGGCCCGCTCGCACACGACGTTTCGGGTGCGGAGTATAGCGATACGATTCTCGATATCGAAGGGTCGTCGGCCGCAAAGGGTGAGATTTGGGTCGGAACCGACGACGGGCTCGTGCAACTCACGCGCGACGGCGGCAAACACTGGAGCAACGTCACCCCGAAAGGCGCGCCGGAGTTCGCTCGCGTCGAGACCGTCGCCCCCTCGGCGCTCGACCCTGCGACCGCCTACGCATCGTTCGACGATCATCGCATGGGCGATTACGCGCCGTATCTCTATGTAACCCACGACTACGGCAAATCGTGGAAAAAGATCGTCAACGGGTTGCCGGCCGATATCTATACGCGGACGATTCGCCCCGATATCCACAACAAGAACCTGCTCTTTGCGGGGAACGAAGAGGGGATCTTCATCAGCTTTAACGGCGGCGCTTCCTGGAAGCCGTTTTCGCTGAACGTGCCTGCGGTCTCGGTGCGCGATATTCGCATTCAACCGACCTTCGACGATCTGGTGATCGGCACGCATGGCCGCGCGATCTGGATTCTCGACGATATCGCTGCGCTGCAGAATTTGCCGGCCGCGCAGGCGCAAGGGTCGATGCTCTTTCCGGTGCGCACCGCGTACGAATACATCATGCACAGCAACGACGAAAACCTCTACACGCGCTATGCGGCGAAAAATCCGCCGTACGGAGCGATCTTCGACTTCTATCAGAAGGCTCCCCAGAAAAAAGCGCCGGTCGTACAGGTGCTCGATTCGCAGGGGCACGTGATTCGCACGATTTCGGGAAGCATCAAAATCGGGAAGAAGAAGATCTCGCTCGTGCCGAACAAGGCCGGTATCAACCGCGTCGTTTGGGATTTCCATGAGAACGGCGTCACGCGCTGGATGGGCGCGGCGCGCAAACAGTATCGCGGACCGAAAGAAGGGCTGACCGCCCTGCCCGGCCGTTATATGGCGCGCGTTACGCTCGACGGACGCACCTTAACCCAGTCGTTTTTGGTAAAACCCGATCCGCAGACGCCCTACACGCTCGCACAGATGCGTGCCGGGTATCGGATCGGCAAACATTTCCTCGATATGTCCGGGAGGATCAATGCGGTGCTCGATGCGCTCGACGCGCAGAAGATCGCCTTGAAGAAGGCCTACGCTTCCGCTCGCTCGGCCGACAACGCTCCGCGTTTGGCGGCAATCTCTGCGGCGATGAAGCAGCGCGAGGCGATCTTTGCGAGGTTTACCGCAAACTATCAGAACGACGAAGATTCCATCCAACGCCCGGGCGCGCTGCGTGAAGCGGTGCCCGGCGGCTTCTTCCTCGGCGCCAACTCACCACCGACGGCATCGTTGCTTGCATATCGTAGGCACCTCGATGTACGCTTTGCTGCGGCGATGGATGCATACCATCGTTACCTAGCGACGGTTATTAAACCGCTGGGGTTGCAGATAAAGTGAGGCCAAACGCTCGTGAAATACGGACATGAAACCGTCGTCGAAGGGAAGTTCGAAGAGGTCATCGATCGCACGAAAGCCGCGCTCGCGGAGCGCGGCTTCGGCGTTTTAACCGAGATCGACGTCGCCGCGACGCTCAAGAAGAAGATCGGCGCCGAGATGGAGCCCTACGTCATCCTCGGCGCTTGTAATCCGACCTTCGCACACGAGGCACTCCAGCGCGAGCCCGACCTCGGGCTCTTGCTGCCGTGCAACGTCGTGGTCATGCAGAAGGCTGGGAAAACCTACGTGAAGGCGATCGATGCCGGAGCGATGCTCGGGGTGACCGGCAATACCGAGCTCGTCGGCGTCGCCGGCGAGGTCGACGCCCTCCTGAAGGAGACACTGAGTGCTCTCAAGGGCTAGGGTTGTATTAGTAAATATGAATATGCTAATATCCAGATGTGCTTCGCAACTTTAAGGCGGATCTCTTTAAGACGCTCGCGCACCCCGCACGGATCCGCCTCCTCGATGCCCTCCGCGAGGGGGAAAAAACCGTGGTCGAGCTGCAACAGGCGCTCGATCTCGGCCAACCCTCGGTCTCCCAGCATCTCGCCGCCCTCCGCGGGAAGGGGCTCGTCGTAGCCCGTCGCGAGGGGCTCTTCGTTCGTTACAGCGTCGCCGATCCGCGACTCTGGGATCTCCTCGACGCCGCGCGCGATTTTAGCGATCGGCTTCTGCGCGAGCAACGCGCGAACTTCGAAGCGCAGAGCTAGTGCGGGGGATACGACTGCTCGCCACGTGCCTGCTCGGCGCCGTCGCGGCTGCGGCGGTCGCATTTGCAGCGCTGCCGTTCGCACCCTTGGTTTTTCATGCGCCCATCTTCGCACGATATCTCACCTTGGATTTCGTCGCCACCCCGCTCGCCCGCCCATTTCTTGCGTTACTCGCAATCGGCGTCATCGTCGTCGCGATTTGGAACGTGAAGCGCGGCAAGGCGGCGGCGGGTATTCCACTGGCATGTTTTAGTGCCGCGATGATCGGCGTACTGCTCGCTCAATCGGTTCTCGCCTTTCTGTTGAGTTGGGAGCTCATGTCGCTGATCTCCATCGCCATCGTGGCGACCGAGAGCGAGCGAAAGAGCGTTCGCCGCGCGACGTTTGCCTACGCTCTGATAAGCCAACTCGGAGCGTTGGCGATAACCATCGCCTTTGCAATGCTCGCGGTACATGCGGGCGGCGGCTCCTTTGCTGCCATTGCGGCCGGTGCGGCCTCGCTCGCTCCGGCAACGCGTGCGGGTGTCCTGGCGGGGCTTTTTATCGGGTTTGGATCGAAGGCCGGGCTCGTACCGCTGCAATTTTGGTTGCCGCGCGCGCATCCGGCCGCCCCTGCAAATGCATCGGCGCTGCTCTCGGGCGTGATGATCGAGATCGCGCTCTATGCGCTCGCGCTAGGAACCTTCGTGCTGGTCGCGCCGGTCGGCGTGATTGCAGGCGTCGTTGTATTGCTCGCAGGGCTCGCCGGCGCGCTCTTCGGGGGCCTCTATGCAGCGGTCGAGAGCGAATTGAAACGTTTACTGGCGTTTAGCTCGATCGAACACATGGGCGTTATGGTTGCGGCACTTGGCCTCGCGATCGCTGCATCGGCCCTAGGTTTTCCAGCCTTGGCAACGTTAGCGTTTCTGGCGATGCTCTTTCACGCGCTCAACCACACCGTCCTCAAGACGCTGCTTTTCCTCGCAGCGGGAACCGTCGTCGAACGCATGCATCATGTGACCGACCTCGACCGCTTGCGTGGGCTCGGTAGCGGCGCGCTCAAACGGAGCGCCCCGTGGATTCTCGTCGGCTGCCTCGCAGCAGCGGCATTGCCTCCGAGCAATGCGTTTGTCTCGGAGTGGTTGCTCTTCCATGCTTTCATCGATGCAACGCTTTCGGGGAATTCCTGGCTCGCCAGCCTCGGAGCGATCGCGCTCTTTGCGCTCTTACTCGGCGGTGGACTCGCGGCGGCGGCGTTCGTAAAGCTCTTTGGGATCGCCTTTGCCGGTACTCCCACTCCCGCACGAGAACGCGAAACTCCCGAAGCGATCGACGCGGCGACGATCGCGTTGGTGACTGCGGCAATTCTCGTGCTCGTCCTGGGGCTCTTCCCACTGCTGGTGCTCCATCCGTTACTCGCTCTCGCTTCGGGAATCGTCGGCGCGCCCGCGGGGAACCTCGGCGCGACGCTCGAAAGTGCGGCGCGCCTCGCATGGCTCGCCGCGATCCCCGTGCTCGTAGCGCTCGGTGCTTGGTGGTACGGTCGGCGTACGATGCAACGGAGCGACCCGGTCTGGGCTTGCGGGTCGGCGCTCCCGGCGCGCGCTTCGTATAGTGCAACCGCGCTCACGAAGCCGCTCCGTAGAATCTTCGCATTTGCGCTCTTCCCCGAACGACGTCGATCGATCGAATCGGCAACGAGCGTCGATTTTCCGGCGCAGATCGCGTACGCGGTAAAAACGCGCGATCTTACCAGCGAAGCGGCACGCAGTGTCGCGGCGTTCTCGCAACGTTTCGTTCGTCGTTTACGCGTCGTGCAATCGGGGCGAATGCGCGCATATATCGCCTATGCGGCGATCGCCATCGCCCTCGCGCTGGTACTAGGCCGATGACGCTGCTGCAGGTGCTCGCGATCCTGCTCTCTGCGCCGCTGGTGCAAGGCGTGCTCGCGAGTATGCGCGCGCGGCTGAGCGGCCGCCCGGGCCCTTCGCTCCTGCAGCCCTATCGCGACCTTGCGAAATTGCTTCGGAAGGAACCACGGGCCGGCCGAGCCGGTTCGTCGATCGGTTTCGTAGCGGTGGGAATTGCGCTCGGCACTGCCGTGACGATCCTCATGGTGCTCCCACATATAATCGGTGATAGCGTGCGAACCACGGCGCTCGACGTCGTTGCGCTCGTGCTGTTCTTCGCGCTCGGGCGGGCGGCAATGGTTATCGCCGCGCTCGACACCGACTCCTCGTTTTCGGCGATGGCGGTTGGGAGAGAGATTGCGTTCGCAGCGATCGTAGAAGCGCCGTTCTTGCTCGCACTGCTCGCGGCTCGTTCGACGCCCTCATCGGCGTTGCTCGCGGGTTCCGCACTTTTTATCGTGCTGCTTTTCGAGAGCGCCCGCGTTCCGGTCGACAATCAGGAGACGCATTACGAACTCACGATGATCCACGAAGGCATGTTGCTGGAGTATGCGGGCCCCGTCTTCGCCGCGTGGCAGTACGGAGCGCAGCTTCGTCAGGTGGCGATGTTGGTACTCGTCGCGTTCGTCCTTGCCGGCTCGGGGCTCCCGATGGCGCTCTGTTTCGTCGCCGCAGTCGTAGCGATTCCGTTCGTCGAGGCGTTCCAGGCGAAAATGCGCCTCTTCGACGTTCCCCAACTTGCGACTGCAGCGACTCTGCTCGCCGTCGCCGCGCTAGGGATCGATATCATTGGAGGAGTGCGATGACGCTGCTCTTCCTCTGTGCGCTCGCTGCATTGGTCGTCGATGCTCGCATTCGAACCGCATTACTTGGGTACGTCCTCTTTACCGGAATAGCACTCTCGTTTTCGTATCCGGGTCTCGGAAACGTGCGGGTATTCGCCGTGTTCGTCGTGCTCGCACTCGTGAAATTGGTCGCCGGCCCCGTATCGATCCTCTGGCTCGAAAAACGTCGCGGGCTGCGAAACGATCTCCGTCCATCTTTTTCGCTCGGAGGAAGGATCGCGATCGTCTTACTCGCGCTTGGGCTCGCGCATTTGGCCGGACGGCTTCCCGCATTTAGCGGCATTCATAATGTTGGTTTGGTCTTTTTTGCGCTGGCGACGAGTATCGCGGTGGTGATCGCGCACCGAAGCTTGATCGCCAATGCGATCGGGTTGCTCGCGTTGGGGAGCACCGTCTCTTTGGCCGCCGTCGTCTTCGTTCCGCACGTACCGATGAGTGCCGAACTCGCCGATACCTTCGATGCGGTGCTCGCGACGCTCGTCGGTCTCGCCATCGCGCGAGAGATCGCGCGCGAGAACCCCGAACTCGACGTTCGAGATATGCGCGAGCTCCGCGGATGATTCTGGCCTTAACGCTCTTTCCCGTGCTCTCGTTCGCGGTTGCGTCGATTCCGTGGCAGCGTTCGTTGCGCCTCGCCGCGCGCACCCTCTTTTCAATCGCGATAACGATCGCCACCTTCGCACTCGTGCCGCAGCTCGATGCGCTCTCCGCGATCTTTGCCTGCACGGTCTCGCTCTTGATGACGCTCGTCGTGCTCTTCGCCGGTGGCCTGTTCCCGGTGCCCTCGGGAGAGAATCGCCCAGCGTGGTCGCGCCCGCCGGCATTCTTTTTACTCGTCGGCGCTTTCTGGAGTTCGATGCTCTTTGCCGTAACCGCGACGACGTTCGTCGGTCTTTGGGCGGGCATTACTGCGACGACGCTTGCGACGACCTTTCTCGTCGCCCACCTCGGCGGACGAACCGCGCTCGAAGCGGCGTGGAAGTATCTGATGCTCTGCAGCTTCGGCATCGCCGTAGCATTGATCGGCGCTTTCATGCTCGCGCGTGCCGCCGGCGATGCCGGAATGCTCACGGGGGATCGTTTTTCGTGGAGCGTTCTCGCGCTGCATGGGGCGCAGTTGAATACTCCGCTCGCTCGAACCGGACTCTTGTTGATGCTCGTTGGCTTTGCGACGAAGGCGGGCCTCGTTCCCATGCATGCGTGGCTGCCCGACGCACACGCAAAAGCTCCCGCCCCGGTGAGTGCGATGCTCTCGGGACTACTGGTTTCCTGCGCGTTTTACGCGATCGTTCGGGTGGAAGGAGTTACGCTGCATACCAACGCTGCGCCGCTCTTCGAACACGTGCTGCGAGACGGCGGCGCGCTCTCGTTGCTACTCGGTGCGGCGCTTATGCTCGCGCAGCGCGATATCAAACGCTTGCTCTCCTATTCGACCATCGAACACGCGGGAATCGTTGCGATCGCGTTAAGCCTCGCGACGCCGTTTGGGTATTTCATCGCCCTCTATCACCTCATCGATCACGCTTTTGTGAAATCGCTCGCCTTCTTAAGTGTCGGCGTCGTACAGAACGAACAAGGCACGACGTCGATGGGGCACATTCGCGGGTTGCGCCATCGCCCCGCCGGCCTCGCGTTGCTCTTCGCGGCGATCGGTTTAGGCGGGTTGCCGCCGGGCGGACTCTTTCTCTCCGAGCTGCTCTTAATGCTGGCATTGGTGAGTGGCGCACACTATTGGCTCGCCGTGCTAGCGGCCATCGCGCTGCTCGTCGGTTTCGCCGCGCTCCTGCGCTTCGCGATCGAGAGTGCGGCGGGTACGCCCGCGGTTCCGGCAGTCTCTTCCAGCCCCAAACCGCTCTTCGGCTATACGAGCGTTGCTCTCTGGTGTGTCGGAGCCGGAGCGCTCGCTTTGGCGATCTTTCCGTTCCTTCCGCAGGCCGCGCGCCTGCTCGAACTCTCGCGAACGTTGGCTTCCGGTGGTTGAGGTGTATCGCGAGCGTACCGTCCCGCTGAGCGAACTCCCGGCAGCGCTCGATGAGGCGATGCACGGCGCGCTGCCGTTAGGATGCTATGCGACGAACCGGACGGTGCGCACGCTATTGCTCTCGAACGTCGGCGTGCTCGCGTTGCGAACGCCGCTGAGCGTGGGGGAGGCGTGGGAATCGCTCGCATCTCGCTATCCGCTCTTTGCCTATCACGAGCGCGAGATGCGAGCGCTGCAGGGCATCGAGCTCCGCTCGAGCCCCGATCTGCGGCCGCTCTATTTTCGCGCCGACGCAATTCCCGAGGCGATCATCGCGGAGGGGAAGGGCGTGAGCGTCGTCGTCGTCGGCCCCGTGCATGCCGGAATCATCGAACCTGGGCGCTTTACGATGAGTACGGGCGGCGAGAGCGTCGTCCATCTCGACGCACAGCTCTCGTATTCCCATCGCGCGCTCGAGCCGTGGTTTGAAGGGCGGGATGCGCTCGCGCTCGCCCCGCAGGTCGCGCGAATCTGCGGCAATTGCAGCGTCGCCCGCTCTTGGGCATACGCTCGCGCGATCGAAGGGCTCGCCGGGATCGAACTCGACGAGGGCACGGAGTACGCGCGATTGATTCTGGCCGAGATGGAACGCGTACACGTCCATCTCTTCGATCTCGGCAATATAGCGGCGGGAGCGGGCTACGGCAAGGCAACGACTGCAGCGCTGGGTTTACGCGAGCGAATCAATCAACTCAATCATGCCGTGAGCGGGCACCGCTTGCTCTTCGATAGTATCGTTCCCGGTGGCGTACGTGCCGGAACGCTCTCCGATCCGGCGAGCACCCGTGCGATCCTTCGCGAGATCCGCGACGACATCGTGCGATTTACCGATGCGTTTTTTGCAAGACGTTCGGTGCTGCGACGTCTCGATGGTGCCGGGATCGTCGAAGAATCGTTGGCGCGACGCTTCGGTGCGGTAGGGCCGAGTGCGCGTGCGTCGGGAATCGCGTGCGACGTTCGCGCTCTCGCTCCGTACGGCGCATATCGAGGCGTTGCCTTCTCCGAAGAGCGAGCGAGCGCGGGTGACGTTTACGCGCGGAGCGATCTCCGCAGGCGCGAAATCGAGCGCTCCTTCGATCTCCTCGATCGCGCGCTTCGCGAGTTGGATATTGCCGCGCTGCCGATGCCGGCGGAGATCGCCGCACCGCCTGCCGGCGTTATAACGACGGTGGTGGAAGGGGCGCGCGGAGCCGAGAGCCTCTCGCTCTCGCTCGGTAGCGATGGCAGGGTCGAACGGTTGCACGTCATCTCCGCCGCATATCGGAACTGGCCGTTGGTGACGCGAGCGATGGAAGGGAATATCGTGCCGGATTTTCCGCTCGTGAATAAGAGCTTCAATCTCTGTTATTCGTGCGTGGATCGCTAACGATGTCGCAGAGAAGGTTCGCGCGCTCGCTCGCCATCCGGCATCTCGTCTGTGGAAGTTGCAATGGCTGCGAGTTGGAGATGAACGCGCTCGCCGCGCCGCAATACGATATCTCGCAGGAAGGCTGGAGTATCGTCGCCTCACCGCGTCACGCCGACCTTATCACCGTCACCGGGCCGATGACCGAGGCGATGCGCCTCGCCGCGCGGAGGACGCTCGAGGCCACGGCGGAGCCCGTCGTCGTCGTTGCCGTCGGCGATTGCGCGAGCGGCGAGGGCACATGGTGCGGCGCGGGCAGTGCCGGCGCCGGGGCCGGCCAAGAGCTGAAGGCCTCGATCGTCGTTCGCGGCTGTCCGCCGACACCCGATGCGCTGCGTGAGGGATTGCGCGCCGCTGCGACATTGCTCGACGAAAGGAATTCATAACAGCTTTCGCCAAGTACAGAGGTCGCCCTTATGCATCTCGACCTTACCGTACTTCAAGCATCGTTCGATGCGCCCACGCTCACGCGGGGACGCGATTATTTCGAACGTCGTCGGGTGTTGCAGCTCGAAGTCGGAGCCGAGGCGATCGATGCTCGCGTCATTGGGACGCAGCAGCAACCTTATTCCGTCCACGTGCGCGCGGTCGGCTCGAACGGTACGACGCGTTTGCTCGCTCGCTGCTCCTGTCCGGTCGGAAGTAACTGCAAGCACGCAGCGGCGGTCGCGCTCGCCGCGATCGCCGCGCGTTCGACGGGGCGCAAACGCGATGCCGCCGATGGGGCTATCGAGAGTTGGATCGAGAACGTCAACGCCGTCACCGCGAGTAAACGGCGCGAATTACATCGAGAGCACGTGCGCTACGTGATTTCGATCGAAGAGCGCTTCTTCGTCCCCTCGTTCTCATTACAGGCCTTCGTTGTTCCGTTGCTGCGCAGCGGTGCCTTGGGAACCGCTCGGCGGTACGAACTCCAGCATCTCGCTGCGGGCAGCGCAAAGCACCTCCAACCGCTCGACCGCACGATCGGTCGCCTCGTCGGCGCGAGCGGCCTTCTCGGTGGAATGAACGCACTCTCGCCGACGATCCTCGGCACGCTGTTCGAGTTGTTGGTCGACAGCGAGCGCGTTCACTGGCAAACGCTCGAAAACGAGGCGATACGGCGCGAAGACGTCCTCGATGCGCGCATCGCATGGCGCATAGACGACGACGAGCGGCAACGCCCGCATCTTAGCGCTCTTCCCGGGAGCGTACTCGTCGGCGCGATCCCCCTCTGGTACGTCGACCCCGATCGCAACGTTGCCGGACGCGCGCAGAGCGATCTCGCGCCCGATCTTGCAGCGGTGCTCGCCGGGGCGCCCGCGATGACCGCCGAGCATGCGAAGCGCGTGCAGGTCGCGTTGCGTCGCGTCTTTTCAACGGCCGCTATCGACGGCCCGCAGGCGCAGCTCGACGTGCGGGTGATCGAGCGCGACCCCATCCCCGTGCTGCACTTGGGGCGCGCGCGCACGGGGGCGACTGCCGAACTCGGTTTTCTCTATGGCGATAATCGCATCTCGCCCGAGAGCAACGAGAGCGAGTTTCGTATCGCCGAAGGCGAGGGCGGCGCGCTCTGGCCGCGCCAACGTGCCTTTGAAGAACGCGCGATCGAACGCTTGCAGACGATCGGTTTTTTGGCGATCCCGCGCTCGTTTGAGTTCGAAAACGAGGAGCGTCGCGCGATCTTTCGGCTCGGTGCCGAGGAGAGTTCGTACGCATGGGCACGCTTTTTGGGATATACCGCTCCGCTCTTGCGAACCGAAGGCTGGAGAGTGGAGGTCGACGCGGAGTTTCCGCATGAGATCGTTGAATTTTCCGACGATTGGCAAGCGGATATCGAACCCGACGCGCACCGTACGGGATGGTTTGAGATCGATCTCGGCATCGAAGTCGACGGCGAGCGGATACCGTTACTGCCGGTGATCGTCGAAGCGCTCGCAGCGAACGGGATCGCCTCTACCGACGATCTCGCGGCGATCGCGTCGCGGAGCGAGCCGATCTTTGGGCGTTTGCCGAGCGGCGCGTACGTGGCGCTTCCCCCGGCACGCGTCGCCCGCGTGTTGGCGACGCTCGTCGATCTCTTCGACGGCGAGCATGCATTGGTGGAGGGCGAACGTATCGCCCTCCCGGCCGCGCGCGCGATATCGCTCGCGGAAATCGATGGAACGATTCTCCGACGCGGTGCGGTTACCGATGCCTTCGGCGGTTTCATCGAGGGCCTGAACGATCTCGGCGCGCACGCACCGGCGCTGCCGGCAAACTTCCATGCCGAACTGCGTCCGTACCAACGCGACGGCGTCGCGTGGTTGCAATTGCTGCGCGCGCACGGTTTCGGCGGTGTGCTCGCCGACGACATGGGGCTCGGCAAAACGGTGCAGCTGCTCGCACACGTAGCGATGGAGAAGGCGGCGGGGCGCTTGCGCAAACCCGTGCTCATCGTCGCGCCGACGAGCGTCGTTCCGAACTGGCGCGCCGAAATCGCGCGCTTTACCCCGGAGTTGCGCGTTCTCGTTCTCAGCGGCCCCGACCGAGCCCGTTATTTTTCGGAAATCACGAACGTCGACGTCGTCTTGAGCACCTATGCGCTCTTAGTCCGCGACGCAGAAGAGTTGCACGCTCGCGAGTGGTCGATTGCGGTGCTCGACGAAGCGCAAGCGATTAAAAACCCCCGCGCGAAGGCGGCGATCTCCGCCACAAAACTGCATGCCGAACAACGGGTTGCGATGACCGGAACGCCGATCGAGAACAATTTAGAGGAGCTGTGGTCGATCTATGCCTTTGCGCTTCCGGGACTCCTAGGAACGCGAAGTTCGTTCGCGCGATTTTTTCGGACGCCAATCGAAAAGCGCGGCGATGCATTGCGGCGAAGCGCATTAGGGAAGCGCTTGCATCCCTTTCTCATGCGCCGTACGAAAGAAGATGTCGCGCGCGATCTTCCCGAGAAGACGGAGATCGTCCATCGTATCGAACTCGGCGGAGCGCAGCGCGACCTCTATGAAACGATCCGCCTGGCGATGCATAAGCGCGTGCGCGATGAAGTGGCGAAGCGCGGGCTCGCACGCAGCCGTATCGTGGTTCTCGACGCGTTGCTGAAGCTGCGGCAGGTCTGCTGCGATCCGCGATTGCTCGATCTCGAAGCTGCGCGGGGCGTGAAAGAATCGCAGAAGCTCGATGCGCTCTTCGAGATGCTCGAGAGCCTCATCGCCGATGGACGACGCATTCTCCTCTTCTCGCAATTTACGTCGATGCTCGATCTTATCAAGCCGGAACTCGTGAAGCGCGATATCTCGTTTGTCGAGATTCGCGGTGCGACGCGCGACCGCGAGAGCCCGGTGAAGCGCTTCCAGAATCGCGAGGTGCCGCTCTTTTTAATCAGTCTCAAAGCCGGCGGTACCGGGCTCAACCTCACGGCCGCGGATACGGTGATTCACTACGACCCGTGGTGGAACCCGGCGGTGGAGCGCCAGGCGACAGATCGCGCGCATCGCATCGGTCAAGAGCAGCACGTTTTCGTCTATAAGCTTATTGCCGAGGGCACCGTCGAAGAACGGATTCTCGAGTTACAGGCGCGCAAGGGCGAACTCGCTGCGAGCCAATTTGCCGATGCATCGAGCGCGCCACTCCCGCTCGACGCCGCCGATATCGAGCGACTCTTCAGTTAAGCATGCTCGAGAGATTCGCGCCGCGCAAGAACGCGCTCGCCGTTGCGCTCGTGATGATGCTTTCGCTCGTAGCTTGCGGTGGAGGCGCCGGGGGCGGTGGAGGGAGCGCGAACGTACTCCCCAGCTCCGCACCTTCGCCGATTGCATCGAGCGGCGCCGCACCGCAGTACGTCGGATATTGGGACGACTGGGAGCAAACGCCCTGGAGCGCAGTCCCACAGGGCGTCACGACGTTAATCTATGCCTTCGATTTCGTCGCCGGGCACAGCGTGGTACCCGACGGCATTTCGCCGGGCTACGTAACCGCCGCCGCGGTCGCCGCACTCCACCAGCGCGGCATAAAAGTCTTGCTCTCGCTCGGCGGCGGGAGCCCTTCTACGGCCTTTGTTTTCGACGGCGATACGAAAGACTTCGAGACGAACCTGATCTCCGTGCTTCAGCAGTACGGTTTCGACGGCGTCGATTTCGACGACGAATCGGGGACGCAAGCCCAACGCGTCGCTGCATTGGAGAGCTTGATCCCCGCAACGCGCGCGGCGTTTACCGCCAACGGCATCGGCAACGATCTCATTACGCTCGCCGCCTTCGATACACCGACGAGCTTTGGCGATGGAACCGTCCTTGCAGCACCCGGCGTCGCCGGCGCGCTCTCGTGGGTGAACGTCATGAGTTACGATTATACTGCGGCGCAGAGCGATCTCGCGAGTTTTGCGCTCGTTTTCCCTTCGGCTCAGCTGATGCTCGGTAGCGATATTGACGGGGACGTGCCGGTTCCACCGAATGCGACGCTCGATTCGCTCGCCGCATGGGTAAAGAACAATGGTTACGGCGGAATGATGATCTGGACCGTCAACGACGCGACCGCCGCGCAAAACCAAGCGATCGAAAACGGCTTAACGACCGGGAAATAGTTCGGCCGCCACGTAACCTTCGAGGTTGGAGGACTCCCCGTGAAACGTTGGTGGTCGCTACCTGGCGCGTTGATCGCCCTCATCCCTCTCGCTACGCTCGGCGCGGCGCGCTTGCCTCGTTCGCCGTATGCATCGATGACGTTTCGCTCGATCGGGCCGGCGATCGCGGGTGGCCGCGTCCCTGCCGTCGCGGGAAGTGCGCAACGGCCGAACCTCTATTACATCGGCACCGCGGGTGGTGGGGTGTGGAAGAGCGCGAACGGGGGGGCGACCTGGAGCGATGTCTTTGCAAAAGAGCCCGTCGCATCGATCGGCGCGATCGCGATCGATCCGCGCAACGCGAAGACCGTCTGGGTCGGTACCGGCGAGAGCAACCCGCGCAACGACGTCATTCGCGGAGATGGCCTCTATAAGAGCATCGACGGCGGCAAAACATGGGAAAACGTCGGTCTGCGAAAGAGCGGACATATCGCGGCGATCGCCGTCGACCCAACCGATTCCAATCACGTCGTCGTTGCCGTTCTCGGCGATGTCTTTCGCGATAGCGTGCATCGCGGCGTCTACGTCACCTTCGATGGCGGCAAGACGTGGAAGAAAACGCTCTACCTCGCTCCCAATAGCGGGGCGAGCGACCTCGCGATGGATCCGAGCGATCCGCGTATTCTGTACGCGGGCATGTGGGAGTTTCGCCGTCAACCGTGGAGTTTTTCGAGCGGCGGCCCCCATGGCGGCCTCTATAAATCCGTCGACGGCGGGAAGAGTTGGAAGCGCATCGAGGGCAATGGTTTTCCCACGGGGATCACCGGACGCATTGGCCTAGCAATAGCGCCGAGCAATCCGAAACGCATCTATGCGTTGGTCCAATCGCGCGAAGGCGTGCTCTGGCGCTCCGACGATGCCGGAACGCATTGGACGCGACTCTTCTCGGGAACGCTCATCGACCAACGCCCGTTCTATTTTACCCACCTTGCCGTCGATCCAACGAATGAAAATCGCGTCTATACGCTCTCGATGAATCTTGCTCTGAGCACCGATGCTGGAAAAACGTTCAAACGCTTCGGGCGCGGCGTGCACGCAGATGCGCATGCGATTTGGATCGACCCTTCCAACGGCAAGCGCTTTATCATCGGCGACGATGGCGGCTTCGCGCTCACCCTCGACCGCGGCAAGCATTTCACGTTCACGCGCAATCTCCCGATCGAGCAGGTCTACCACGTTGGGCTCTCTGCCGCTCGTCCCTTTATGCTCTGTGCGGCACTACAGGATAACGAAGCATTCTGCGGGCCTTCGAATTCGCGATCGTTCGATGGCATTACCGGGCGCGACTGGCGCGTAACGGTCGGCGGCGACGGGATGTGGGCGGTGCCCGACCCGGCGAATCCACGCTACGTATTCGCCGATTCCGAGGACGGCTATTTGGTGCGATACGATTGGAAAGATGAAGATTTCCGGTATGTCGGTCCCTACAACGCGACCTCGGCGGCTCGCTTCGATTTGCGTTTGGCAAAGTATCGCTTTAATTGGGATTCGCCGATCGCGTTTGCTCCCTGGAATCCGCACATCATGTGGTACGGCGGCGATGTCGTCTTTCAAAGCACGGATCGCGGCGAGCACTGGGTGCCGATCAGCCCCGATCTCACGTTGAATATAAAATCGCACCAAGCGCCATCGGGCGGGCCGATTACCAAGGATGTCTTCGGCACCGAATACTCCGACACGATTCTCGATATCGAGGGCTCGACGGTTGCGAGGGGCGAGATTTGGGTCGGCACCGACGACGGCCTCGTGCAGCTCACGCGCGATGGGGGCAAAACGTGGGAAAATGTCACGCCCCGCGGCCTCGCGCCGTTCGGGCGCGTGGAGACGGTCGCTCCCTCACCCTTCGCCGCCGGTACCGCATACGCCGTTCTCGACCGGCATCGCTCCGGCGACGACGCACCGTATGCGTTCGTCACGACCGATTTCGGTAAACATTGGCGCAAGATCGTCGCGGGGATACCGCCGACGCAATTCGTGCGGACGATTCGCCCCGACCCGGTCAATCCGCACGTGCTTTACCTCGGGAGCGATCGCGGCCTCTATATCAGTTTCGACGGCGGAACGCATTGGCAGAATCTGCGCGACAACATTCCGGTCGCAAGCTTTCGCGATCTTCGCATCGCACCACGCGAACGCGACCTCGTTGCAGCAACGCATGGCCGCGGCATCTGGATCCTCGACGATCTGACGCCGCTCGAACGATTTCGCGCAGCACAACGCGCCGGCTTCATGCTCTTTCACCCGCGGACGACCTACCGATGGGTGCTGCACTCAAACCAAGAGGGGCTCTACGGACGATTCTCCGGGAAGAATCCCCCGGCGGGTGCGCTGATTTCGTACTACCAACGCACGGCTTCGACGACGCCGCCGACCCTGCAGATCTACGACGCAGCGGGTCATCTGGTGCGCATGATCTCCGGCACGCATAAGGTCGGAAAAAAACACGTCGCGCGCATTTCGAATCGGGTCGGTATCAATCGTTACGTCTGGGATCTCAACGCAACGCCGGCGTTGCAGTGGAAGGGGGCGGCACGATCCTTTCGCGTGCAGTCGGGGCCGCCGGTTCCTCCGGGAATCTACACGCTGCGTCTCACCGCCGACGGCCATACCGCAACGACCACGGTAACGCTGAAGGCCGATCCGCGCTCACCGTGGAGGCAAGCCGATTACGAACGGGCCTATCGCTTCAACCTCCGATACGTGCACGTGACCTCGGCGATCGACAGAGTGCTCAACAACCTCGACGCGATGGGGAGTTCGCTCGGCAAAGCGCGAGCGGCGACGCACGATGCGGCGCTGCGCGCGGCGATCGCGAGCGCGTTGAAGGCGCGGAGCGCCGTCTTCGCGGCATTTACGGCGAACTACCGCAACGGCGAGGATTTCGCGCTCCGTGCGGGATCGCTACGCGAAGATCTGCCCGCGGGGCTCAGCTTCTCTCTCCACCCGCCGACGGCGGCCGACCTCGCATTCGATCGCGCGTTCCAGCAGCGCTATCGAAGCGCAATGAAGCGCTACGCCGCATTACTGACCGACGTCATGAGACCGCTGCAAGCGAGATTGAAGGCAGCGCATCTTCCCGGTATCGAAGGCGCTCGCGCTGTCTCGCCGTGATGCAGTAATGCGCGCGAATGCTCTTTGTCTCGCGTACTTCGTTGCGGCAATCGCCTTGCTTGCAGCCTGTGGAACGGGGGGGACGACCGGTGGCTCCGGTACGGCACCGCCGGCGAGCCCGAGTGCGAGGTGGTGGGTGCCCGCACCGGGATCGAGTTTTCAGTACGACCTTAGCCAGGCGGGGCTCCCGTCGCCGGGGGCCTCGATCGAAGACATCGATTGGGAGGCAACGACGGCGAGCGAGGTCGCAACGTTGCATGCTGCGGGCGCGCACGCGGTCTGTTACGTCGATGCAGGAAGTTACGAAAATTGGCGTCCCGATGCCGCAAGCTTTCCCGCCGTCGTTCTCGGAAACACCTATGCCGGTTATCCGAACGAGCGTTGGCTCGATATCCGGCGCATCGATCTGCTCGCGCCGATTATGGATGCGCGTATCGCGACGTGCCAAGCGAAGGGATTTGACGGCGTCGAATTCGATAACGTCGACGGATACGATAACAATACCGGCTTTCCGCTAACGCTCCAAGACGACGAAACCTATCTCGCAAATCTCGCTGCATTCGCGCACGCCAACGGGCTGGCAGTCGGGCTCAAAAATGCGCCGGAGATGTTGCCAGCGATGGCTTCGACCGTCGACTTCGCGATAAACGAGAGCTGTTGGGCACAAGGCTGGTGCGCGCAGGATGCGCCGCTCCGCGCACAACACAAATTCATCGTCGATGTCGAATACGACGACGTGACGAGTGCGGCGCAGTTTACTTCGGCCTTTTGCCCAGCGGCCGCCGCGCTCGGCGACACGACGATTCTGAAGCACCCGACGCTCGACGCCTGGATTCTCACCTGCCCATAGCTTCGGAGCGAACGCTTATCCGGTCTTAATGCGTTTGCTGCGACCGGTGGTGTGCGGCGCCTTCCCGCGTAACGGCTCGAAGCGCCCTCCCGAATTGCGAGCGATGATGACCGCGCACGCAGCACCGGCGATCGAATCGTTCATCACGCGTTCGACGAGTTCGAAACTTCCATCGACGTGAATGCGTGCGGCCGCTGCAAAGCGGCGGTCGGGCGAGGCGGCAAGATGTTCGAGCCGTTCTATCAGCGCGACTCGCGCAACGGGGGCGTCGCCCTCGAAAAGACAGAACTCGGTGCCGCGTGCGGCGGGGCGAGTGCGAATATCGCCTGCGGGTTCGCTCGTGGTGCCCGTGCGTAAAAAGACGGACTCGCCCTCGCAGGTGCGGAGCGCGGCGAGTACGCCGGGCCAATGGAGACTTTTCGGAGCCGATCGCTGCATGATCTCGCCTTTCGCGAAGCCTTGAGGAGCGGCCTATCGGGGCGCCGCATTCGTGCTTGCTCGCGCGATCACCCCGCAGGCTTGAACGCTCGATCGTAGATCCATAGCAGCAGCGCGGTCACGACGCCCGCGCCGGTGACGATGAGCCAGATCGTCGCCGGGTGATCGCCGGCGCTCCCATAATGCTGCAGTAAGGTTCCGCCGAACCAGCCGCCGACGATCGAGCCGATCCCGATCGGGAGAAACGCAAAGCCCATGTAGGTCCCCTGCTGCCCCGGCGGCGCGAGGCGCGAGATGTACTCGTAGTAGCGCGGCGATTGAATGATTTCACCGAGCGCGAGCACGACGAGGCTGAGGATCGCCATCAAAACGCTCGCCTTCGTGGCGATGAGCAGCCATCCAACCGAGGTGACCAGCGTTCCCAACGTCAGCGCTTTAAATGACGGAATGCGCCGCGTGAGCGCGTTCATGGCGACGGTGAGCGTGATGACGATCAACGGATCGGTGATGAGAATCATGGCGGTGTTGGCGTTCGGGTCGACGTAATCGTGAATGTAGATTGGAAGAATGAGATATTGCTGCCAATAGACGATCCAATATCCTGAAAAAATAACGAGAAAGAGCACGAAACGCCAGTTACTGAAAACGGTCAGAAAATCGCGCGCGGTTTTCGCGAGGGAGCTTGAAGATTCGTCGGCGCGCGCGCGCGGCTCGCGGAAGAAGATGAGCACGACGAAGAACATCAGCGCGACGCTCAGCGCTGCGATGAGAAACACGTCTTGCGGCGGAAGGCGCGAATGGAGCCAGCCGGCGAGGAATGGCCCCATCGTGCTGCCGATATTGACCATCGTGTAATAGATCGCATAGCCGATGGAACGAACGCTCTCTTTCGATGCGCGTGCGGTGGTGCCGACGACGGAGGGCTTCACCAGTGCGACGCCGAGCGCGGGCAAGAAGAGAATGACGCCGGCGAGCAAGCCGAGCGGAACCACGGCGCGCACCGGCGCTAACCAGGGTGCGCCGATCGAACCGACCATAAAGTA
>JABEUX010000204.1 GCA_013044185.1 Vulcanimicrobiota bacterium
CAGATCAAGAAGGCGACGGTCGATCTCTGCGTGACGCCGGTCGCAACGCTCGACGACGGCTTCTTCCTCGCCTCGCGGAGCGAAAAAGAGGAGTCGCTCCGTATCGCACTCGCAGTCGGAGCGCCCCTCCTTCTCGCCCGCGCCCCGGGGCTCGCAGCCTGCACTTACCCGGAGTTGGCCGCGGCACTCGGTGAGGCAACCGGGCTCGCGAAGGCGGCGAACGTGACGATCGCCCTGCGCAACGCACCCGATACCCACGCGAGCAGCGACGCCGATTGCAAGCGCTTGGCGAAGGAGGCCGATTCGGCGTGGCTCCGCTTCGCGCCCGAGCCGCTGCGCCTCGACGCGGGGAGCTCGCTTGCAGCGCTCGTCGGAAAGAGCGTCGCTCTCGTCCACGACCTTGCCGAGGACGCGGAAAAAGCGCGCTCGCTTATCGAGCGCGAGGCACCTGGGTATCGTGGGTACGTCATCCTCGACGCGCGGAGCGGAGCGTGCGGAATCGGGGAGATCGATAGGGTGACCGCGTCAAGCGTCTTTCGTGCGAGGTGAGAACCTGCTTTCTCGCAGGTGGGTGCGGCCCGGGCGCGGGAGCGACAGGCAGTTGCCCGTCACGCCTTCGTATCCGGAGCTGATGCTCCCTTAGGGTTTTCGTTGGTCCAGCACCTATGGCACGCTGCGCGCAAAACGCAGTCACCACCCCAACCCTAGCACCGGCGTCAAGACTTGACAGATCGCGATTTCGCGTGAACGGATCGCACGATGATCGCCCTTTCTTCCTCCTCGCAGCCCTTCGTTCGCCACGGGAGTCTCGCGGTCGAGCGCAGCCTCAACCGCGACTACGAAGAGGCGAAGCGCTACCTCAGCGCCGATGCGCTGTCATCCCGAGTAGATGGCGAAGCCATCGTATCGAGGGATCGTCCACGTGCGCGTCGATGCGCGCCGCGCGTTACAAAGACCTTGCCGTTGCAGCCACGACTCAACGAGCCGCGCGATGAGCCGATCGCCACGAGCGTTCGGGTGAATTCCATCGCGTTGAAGGTAGCGCTCGCGCGGCGTCGGCATGGTCATCGAAATACGCACTGCGCGATCGGTGCGTGCGGCTGCATCGAGCCGCGCATACAGCCGGTGCTGTTTACCGGCTAACGTCGGTGCCCGCATGCCGAGTGCACCGATACTCGGCGTCGTCATCACGAGCGTCGGCGCCGCCGACGAATACCGAGCGAGCCACCGGCGTACCGTACCGATCGGGGCGGGAACCTCCGCATCGATGAACGAGAGCGTCAGGACGATCGCCGCAGAGTTCGGCGGAATCTTCGGAGAGCGCAGGAGCGTCGGCACGTCGGGGGTCGCGCTCGCGCGCGCGGTAACGCCGCATCGACGCGCGACGAGATAGGGGAAAGCCAAGGCGCTGCTCGGTAGGCCGTACCCCGCAGTCTCGCTAGCGCCCAGGAAAAACACGATCGGCTGCTTCGGTACTGCAGCTTCGCAGAACGTACTGAAGAGCAGCAGCAACGCCGCGAGTGCCGGTAGCGGCAGCGACCGACGCCCCGTCACGGAGTACTCGCCGAGGTAATGATATGCGGCGTGATAACGACGTAGAGATTCGTTACCTCGTGCGTCGTGCTCTCCAATTTGAAGAGATCGCCGAAGAGCGGTATCCGCGATAGAAGCGGGACACGTGCAATCGAGGTGATGTCGTTGTTCTGCAACAGCCCGCCGATCACGAACGGTTGCCCGTCACGAACCCGTACGGTGGCAATCGCCTGCCGCTGGCTGATCTGCGGAATATTCCCCTGGATGAAGCCCGTCACGTTGGAGACTTCGGCGAGCACGACCGACGTCACGTAACCGCTGCTGGAGACATAGGGGCGCACCTGAAGGTGGACGCCGACGTTGACGTACTGTAACTGCTCCTGAACGGTCGGCGGATTCCCGGGATAGGTGATCGTCGTCACGACCGGGAGTGCATCGCCGGTAAGGATCGAGGCCTCCGTTCCGCTGAGCGTGCGCAGGCGCGGGGCGGAGATGAGCGTCCCCTTCCCTTGCTGGATCAACGCGAAGAGCTGCGCCTGAAAGGTGGCCTGAAGCTGCGGTTTTTGCAGCGTTTGCGACAGCAGCGTTGCAGTCGCGAACGGCCCGTTCTGCGCGAAATTGATGCCGACTTGGCGCGCTCCGCTGCTCGTCAGCTCGAATATCTTCGCATCGAGTTGCACGCTGGTCTGGCGGGCGTCGGGGCGATCGACCGCCTTTATCTCCGCTACGATCGGCGCAACTTGTTCGGGCGTTCCGGTTACAATGACTGCATTGAGCCGACGGTCGATTGCGACGTTATCCGAGATGCGTTGCGACCCGAGCTGATTGCGCATATCGAGGGTGAGCGAACCGCCCGGAAGCGTGCTGCCAAAGGACTGCCCACCGTAACCGCCGCCGCTCAAGGGAGCCTGCGAGAGGATCGAGGTCGTCTGAAACGAGCGTCCTCCGTGCAGCGGCGAGGGCGAAAAAAGCGCGGCGATCTCGTCAAGACTCGCGTGTCGGAGGCGAACGACCTGCGTGATCGTCGATAGCGATGTGATTGGGACAACGCCGACACCGCTATCGGCACTTCCTACTGGAGCTACGGGCGCGAGATAGATCGTTAGCGCGGACAGCGTCGGCGCTAGGTGAATCTCGGTGGGCGCCGATGTTGCAATCTCCAGCAGAAGGTTCCCGCCCTCCCGCCTTAACGCAAGCTGCGTTACGAGTTTACCACCAGCGGGAATCTGCACTCGCGAAGCGCGTGTAGTGCTGCGTGCAAAGAGTACCGTATACGAGGCAGGCGAGTCATTCACGACGTTATAGGGCGGCAACCCGCCGGTGAACTGAACCGTTATCGCCCCGCCGCGGCCTTGCTCGTGCAAAGCGACGTGTGTGAGAATGTAGCCTGGCAGCGCTTCGACGCAGCCGGGGTAGACGAAAACTATCGCCGCGAAGAGCAGCCCAAAGAATGCCCGCGCCTTCCGTCGTGAGGCTGCCACCACTACTGCGCGGGTTTCATCGATGAGCTGCTTTCGTTATTTTTCGAAGGAGTACACGAACCATCGTCCGTGCCGCGTACAAACAAAAAGGTGCCCATTTATTGATTTACCGGCATCGGATGGGCTGGGCGTAAAATCGAGTTCCAGGAGTTCCACTGTTCCTCCGCCGGATAAAAACAATTTCCAGTTCGGCCGCAACATCGGAACCAGATCTCGGCCCGCCCTATTCAGCGAAAATTGCACCGCAAACGTAATGGCATAGCACCTCATATTTCGAGGTCGCACGAATTTTCCCAAGAACATTGGCGAAATCGTCCAAATGCGAGTCAACCGAAGCGAACCAACATTCACCTTGTATGATGGAGGAAGGTCGGTGGATATTCGCTGCCACCGATCTCGGCGAGCCAGCGCCTCGGCGCGTTTCGTTAGGCGCACGTCTGTATATGGGCGTGAGGGGCTCCCGCTCCTAAGCGGGAGTCGTGTTAGAAGCCCACTTTTCTCCAGCATCTCCCAATACGACCGCGAAGATACCTTGCCAGAGAGTATATCTGCAGACGGCGGGTTCCGTGCGAGGAAGGCTCTAACCGCACTACTAATATCGCTTTCATGTTGGTAGCCAAACCCAACATACTTAAAATAGTTGATCGCGCTACACCCGGCCAACACAATGAACGACAATAAGCAAATGCCCGCTCGGAGGGGTGGCCTCATCTCGCCGCCGACGGCCCACATTGCAAACCCGTCACTTCAAATCCCCCCGCCCGGCTAATCATTCTCTCCAAGTATCTGCCCGGAAAATGCGTCCACTGCGATGACTTCACCATTGAGCATTGTAAAGATCCATGCGGGATGTTCGACGTTATCGCTGCTTTCTAACCCGCTGGTCCAATAGCCGCTCGCGTACGACGCAATCGCCGATGAATTCGGCAGCGACAACGCCGCAGTGTACGCGTCGATCGAACTTCCACCGGTCACTCGGCCCGCGGACATGAGTTGCCGCGTTCCCGAGGGTTCTCGCCAGAGGTAGTACGAGTACGAGATGCCCGGGACGTCGGTGACCGTTCGTTGCCACGAGACACAGTAGACAATGGGCTTCTCCCCATAGGGTCGCGAGATAATCTTATATTGCAGACATGTTGTCGCAACCGTGTGAACGTCGTCGACGTCCACCTGAATTTGGTCGCCTCCGCTTACATTTCCGGAGCTATGCGTCCACGCGAACTCATAGCCGATGAGCGCGCGACTTCCGAGGGCGTCGCTCGAGGAATACACCGGTGAGATACTCGAGAGAGCGGCGTCTCCGGGCATCCCTGATGACTGCTCGATATATTGAGTCGCCGCATTTAGCGCCGTCTGCTGCGTGAACGCCACGGGATTTCTCAGCATCGTTCCATTATAGACAACTCCGCCCGAATACCCGTAGTAATCATCGACCGTTACTCCCGCTTGAGTAGAGTAGTGACGGATCCTTCCATTATCCGATACCGCAACCGCGCCAACAGGAAGGTACTGCTGCGCCTTTTGAATCAACCCCGGAACATCGACCGGTCGAGGCACAAGCGAGTACGGCTCAAGCGTAAACTTCGCGTGGGGAATCGCTGATAGCGCTAGCGGCGTACGCTGACTTCCATCGTACAATATGCTACCAATGACTGGGCTTGTGTAGCACAGATATCCTGCGACAGGTGGATTGCCGATCGACTGATTGGTACCGGCGAATTTGTCGTTGGTTGCATTGCAATCTTGAACGATCGCCCAGCGGTGCGCCATCAGCGCGGAATTGTTCGCGTCGACCCAAGCGGAATTGATATCCTGCTCCTGCGATGGTCCGCCGTTTGCAGCGGTCGGCCAAAGCTCCGCCAAGAAATCCTGCATCGCCGTGGCATCCTTGCCGGTAATCATGTCGCACATGCGGGTTGGGTTCGACTGGTTCGCCGTGTTGCAACTCCCGGGCGCCTGCCAGTAGCCGTACACGCCTCGTAAAGTTTGCCCGACCCGGTAACTTGGAACTGACGGGCTGCTACTTTGAGCGTCTCCGAACAATTCCTCCCACGATCCGTTTTTGACCTGGTACGCCGGATCATCGTTAGGGTCGGCACTTGCGAACGGCGCAACCGTGTCCGAGCTCGACAAGAACAGCCATTTAATCCGCTTTCCAAACCAAGGTGCTCCATCGAAATTGGGCGACGACGCAGTATCGTTGCTTAAATTTCCAACTCCCCAATACACGTCATTATTCGGAAGACCGCCACATTCGGTTCCACTAAACTTCACGTCGCCCGGTTCTCCGTGTCCCGCGAAAAATATCGCATCGGCATTCGAGTTTACGGCCTGCGTGAAGCTGTCGGCACTCACGGATTGATTGCTTTGTGATAGCACATCTGTCCATCCACCGCCGGCCAGCGCTAAATCGATCGCGTCTTCGATGCCGACTTGCCCTGATAGGTTTGTACCTATACACGGATAGCTATTAATCCCAAACACAGCGAAGCGGCCCGTCGCCGGAAGCGGGGCGCTTTGTATGGCGCCCACCTGACCCGGACATTGAGACCCTGTCGAAGCAAAGATCAACAACGCCGAGACGAGTAGGATCATTTTCCCGTTGCTCGCAAATTTATTCATTTTTTCTATCGTTCTACTTCAAGAAAGGGTTGATGGGGAAGCCGTGCGCGCGCGCGAGAGCTGCGCTCGCGGGCACGCTATCGTATTGCAGCAACAATCCGGTTTGCCGGGCGTAGATGTAGGAATAGAGCGAGGTGATCGAGACTCCGTGAATGCTCGTGCTCCCAAGCACGACAATTTTATAGGCGAGACGGCGCCCATGCCGCGACATATACGTCGTCGCTCCCTCAGAGATAACGACCGGCACCGCCAGCCGCGGGCGAGGCTTAGTCGAGCGTCGGAAGCCGTAACGCGCGTCAATCGCCGCACGCTGGAGATTTCCGGATTCCTCCAAGCGGTACGTGCGGTGCAGTGCATCAGCAAGCAGGTATTTCGCAGTGATGCGATTGGGGAGTATGCGAACCGATGATACGGGTTTTGCGAGGGCAATGCCGCGCACGCAAAAAATCGCTACGGCGATAAGAATGGCTTTCTTGAAAGACAACGTGGGCCTCCGCGCTGGGGTGAGGGTAGTAGGCGGTCGGTGTTCCCCCCCCCCCCCTGAATCACCTGCGAAAACTTCACAAATATTTTACTTTGCGCTTCATCGGCCCTAATGCCCCCGAAAAGGCTGCGGGATAATCTTCGCTGACGATACATCCCGATTCGCGCTTCGCTGGCAGCATCGCGCGCACAAACGCTCCCACCGGTTCGAAGCGCTTCTTACGCCGGCGTCAAGACTTGACAGATCGCGATTTCGCGTGAACGGATCGCACGATGATCGCCCTTTCTTCCTCCTCGCAGCCCTTCGTTCGGCACGGGAGTCTCGCGGTCGAGCGCAGCCTCAACCGCAGCTACGAGGAGGCGAAGCGCTATTTACGCGCCGATGCCGTCGAGCGCGGCTTATTCGGGCGGCTCGAAGGTTCGAAGAGCAGAGATTTTACGTTGCGCGCCGATACGCGCAATAACGATCGCTTCGATCCGAACGACGATACGATTTGGTGGGATCCCACCAGCGCGTTGCGCACCACGACCGGCGGAACGCAATCGCCAGCGCTCGGTTTAGGGCACGAGATCGACCATGCAGTCGAACGCCCCGCGCGCGAACTCCAACTCGCCGCGCGCTGCGCCGGCCGCTACGACACCGCGGAGGAAGAGCGCGTCATTCGCGGCTCGGAAACGCACGCCGCACGAACGCTCGGTGAAGCGACGCGCCGCAATCACGACGGCAGTTGTTTTCGCGTCGCTTCACCGACGCAACGGTAATAGCCGCTGCGCTGTCATCCCGAGTAGATGGCGAAGCCATCGTATCGAGGGATCGTCCACGTGCGGGCCCTCGATACGCGCTTCGCGCTACTCGGGCTGACAGTCATAAACAAGCGCTGACAGTCATAAACAAGCGCTGACAGTCATAGACAAGTTAGGAAAGGGCGCACCACATCGATCCGCTTCATGCTCTTCCCAATGCCGCTGAGAAAGCGGCGAGTACGCGCGCTTTCGTCTCCGTACGATCCACAATCGGCGCGGGATAATCTTCGCCGACGATACATCCCGATTCGCGCTGCACGAGCGGTAGCATCTGCCACGGGGCGTGCACGTATTTCGTCGGCACCGAGCGCAGCGCCGGAATCATCGCGCGAACGAACGCTCCCTCCGGGTCGAAGCGCTGCCCTTGCAGCAC
>JABEUX010000205.1 GCA_013044185.1 Vulcanimicrobiota bacterium
AAGTCGTGCATGCGTTCGTCGCAGTGCTCTGCATCGTCGACGAATATTGCATCGAAGGCGAAAGCACCGCGGCTCGTAGCGTCGGCGTTGGCCCGCAACCAGAGCGTGGCGCGAGATAATGCGGCGCAACGATCGGCGAGGAGATCGCCGGCGAGCGAGGATTCGAAGCGGGCGTAGATCTCGGTGAGAATCTTTGCGAGATCGATTTCACGACGATGTTGTCGCAGGAGTTCCTGGGCGTCGACATCGAGCGAACTGCGTGCCGCATCGTTCAGATAGGAGAGCAACGTCGGAGAACTGAGATTGGGCGGGTGGGCGTAAAAAGCAGTCGCCCCATGCGCGGCGCGTTCGACGACGTCGCGAGGCGAGATCTCGGCGCGACGAAGCCGTTGGACGAGCGTCCATGCGTGTTCGAGAAAGCGCTCCGGCGAGCGTAATTCCGCGACATCGGTCTCGATCGAAGCATCCTGCGGGGGCCACGTCCCGGCAAAGAGTTCCGCGGCGACGCATTCGAAGACTCCGTAGGCGGAGGGCTCGTCGATGAAGCGGAGCCTCGGTTCGGAGAACGCCGCGATCTCGGCGGCGAGATCCCCGATTTCGTAAATCGCCATATCGTTCGCGCCGCGGTCAAAAGCGCGGTTCCGTAGGACCGCCGTGCTTCCGCTGCCGATACCGACGAGCAGCGTTTTGCCACGGCGAGATGCTTCGATGGCGAGCCCGACGAGACGCTCGGTTTTCCCAGCTCGCGCGCCGGCGCGAATGACGACCCTTTCGTTCGTTGCGTCGTTCATCGCGAAAAGCGCTCCGGCTCGGGTTGTGGGCGGGCGGTACACGAAAGCGTGTAAATGCAGTAGGCGCAGGCTTCGGGATCGTCGCTGGCGGGAAAGTGTGCGATTCGTTCGCCACGAATTTCGTCGCCGATCTCGACCATGCGATCGCGCGCGCGCTCGAGATCGAGGATGGAGATCGTTCCGCGAGCACCGTTATCGCGAGGAGCTGCGCCGCCGCCTACGACCTCAAGTTCGATCGGAACGATCGGAAGCGTGTGATCCTTCAGCGGGAGCAGGGCGAGGCGCGAGACGTGCTCGCCGGCGATCTCTTGCGACCAATAGTAAAACGGTAGCTGAAAATCCTCGAATCGCCGCACGCGTTCGCGATACTCCTTTGCGCTCTCGGCGATCGAACCGGTCTTATAATCGATGACCGCGAGGCTGCCGTCGGCATCGAAGCGATCGATGCGATCGATGAATCCGACGAACTGGTGCTCGCCGATCGTCGGCGCGACGCGTCGTTCGATGCCGACGACTTCGAATGGGAGCTGCCGCGCACGTTCGCAGAGCCAATCGATGTACCGTACGGCGGTGCGTCGCGCTCGCTGCGTTTGCAATTTCACTTCCACGACGGTGGCGAAGGTAGAACGAGCGCGGTCGAACGCGTCAACGATGAGTGCGTCGAGCCGTTGCGCCATCTCGGCGCGAAGCTCTTCCGACGGGCGGGCGAATTCGGCATGAAAGCTCTCGAGAGCGGCATGAAATGCGGTGCCGTAGCTCGCGGCCGATGAATCGGGCTCTTCGATGGGATCGCAAACGTATCGGAAAAACCAGCGTCGCCGACAATCGACGAACATATTGAGCGCCGACGCACTCAATGGGCGATTCGGCGTCGCTACGGGGCGCGGTGGCTCCGGGGGCAGCGGAGCGGGCGGAATCTCTGCCGGCGCCGAGGGAGTGGTACTCTCCGGTACGGCGGGCGAGGCCGACTCCACGAGGCGCAGAAGAGATGACGGATCGCCGGCCGCTCGCGAATCGCTCGCGGCGCTCTGCCACGCGGCGAACGATTCGCGCTCGCGACCGCCGAGCGGAAGGGGCGCTTCTTCGATCGCCGTGAGAGGGCGTTCGGTCGCTCGTGCGAGCGCGATGGCAGCAGCCGAAGTAACCGGCGAGATCGCCGAATACGCGAGGAGCGCTCGTTCGAGCGCGGCACGGTCACCGCGGTGCGACCACGCGGACGCGTCCTGCGCGATCGTGGGGCGGAGCATTGCAAACTTCACGTCGCGCTAAGGTTTCAGGAAGAGGCTTCGTCCCCTCCCGCGAAGTGCACCGAAAAAGCGAGGTCCTCTGGAATGAAACGAATCATCGTCGGCATCAGCGGCGCGAGCGGCAGCGCGTACGGCTATATGGCGCTGCAAGCGCTCCGCGCGATCGGCGGCGTCGAGACGCATCTCGTGCTCAGTGCGGCCGCTCTGCGTACCATTTCGTTGGAGACCGATCTCACCGTCGAAGATTTTTACTCCCTCGCCGACGTCGTCTATCGCGACGACGATCTCGCCGCGGCGATTTCGAGCGGTTCGTTTTTGACCGACGGCATGATGGTCGTGCCGTGTTCGATGAAGAGCGCGAGCGCGATTGCCTATTCGCTCAACGATAATTTACTCGCGCGTGCCGCCGATGTCTGCCTCAAGGAGCGCCGTCGCACCGTGCTCGTCGTTCGCGAAACGCCGCTCCATCTCGGCCACCTTCGCACGCTCGCACAGCTCGCCGAGATCGGCGCGACGATTCTTCCTCCGGTTCCGGCGCTCTATGCCAACCCGCGCAGCGTCGACGATATCGTCGCGCACACCGTTGGGAAGGTGCTCGACCAATTCGGGATTCCCAACGAACTCTTCAGGCGTTGGCGGACGCCAGAAGTCGCTCCGCCAGCGCAACGTCGCTAAGCCGGTCGACGTTCACCGCAAATTCCGCGAACGGTGACGGAATCGCACGAACCGAGGCCCCGACGATCTCGCTCGCGCGCGTTTGTGCCATCTCGATGCTGAGTCGTCCGAGCGCGTAGCGCAGTAATAAGCCCCAGCCGAAGAGCCCGGCGAGCCGCAGCGGCGATTTGCGCGCAGCGCCGAGCCGTTCGATGAAATCGTCGAGCCGCGGTAGCGCTCGCGGCTTTATCGCGATTGCGCCGCCGCCGCAGTAACGCCCCTCGCGCATGCGCGCCCACGTGTGCGGCACCTCGGGAAAGCGCCTCATGTGGACGCCGTACTCGAGGCATCCGTAGCCGATATCGGCATCGGCTTCGCCCGCCCGTGCAATAAAGTCGTCGACGGCAGCGGTGGAGAGCAGCGGTAGGTCGCTCGTCCAGACCGCAACGATCTCGTCGGGTGGAAGCCCGGCGAGCCCCGAGCGCAGCGAATCGCGAATTTTCGCCCCATCGGGAACGCACTCGTCGGCGAATGCGAGCGCCGGGTGCCCGGCCGCACTCGGCGGGGCAACGACGCGAATCGCGGAGACGGCGCTCGAGGCTCGGAGCGGAGCGAGCGTCCGTTCCAGCAGCGTACGCCCGGCCACGAGCGCGAAGGCCTTATTCGGCGCGTCGGGGGTACCTGCGGCGATCGCGTCGTGTGGCCCTCCGGCGAGAACGATGCACCTCACGCCGCGGCGCCCCGCCACGGAGCGCCGGAATGGAAGGCGGCAACGAAGCGCCGATACTCCGGCGGCAACGCGATGCGCGCAGCGGCATCCTCCGCATCGCTGCGCCGTTGGTAGAGTGCGAAGAGGCTCGATCCCGATCCCGAGAGGAGCGCACGCGATGAACCCGCGCTCTCAATCGCCGCGGCAGCGCGCGCGATCTCGGCGTGTCGGGCGAGGGCGTCTTCGTGAAAATCGTTGCTGAGCAGGCGCGTGACTTCGGCGAAATCGGCTCGCTGGAGTGCGGCAACGGCTTGGATGCCGATGCTCTCGCTCCGCGGGCGTTGCGGGCGCTCGCGTTCGTCGAGGCGCCGGTACGCCTCCGCGGTCGAAATCGCAACCGGGGGCTTCACGATGAGCGCTACCCACGGCGGAATCGCGCCGACCGGCGTCACGCGCTCGCCGGTTCCTTCAACGAGTGCCGCTCCATCGACGAGGAAGAAGGGGATATCGGAGCCGAGCGAACGCGCGATCGCGAGATCCTCCCAGGGAGGAAGCGCTCCGAAGGTACCGGCGCGTGCCGCGATGAGCAGCGCTGCCGCATCGCTCGATCCCCCGCCGAGCCCTGCCTGCGTGGGAATCCGTTTGCGTAGCGCGATGCGGGCGCCGCGAACGCCGATCGCGTTCGCCGCGCGCAGAACGAGGTTTTCCTCGCCGGCGAGCGCCGGATCGTCGCACATCAGCGCCAATCGCTCGGCTGGCTCGATCTCGATTTCGTCGTAGAGCTCGATCGGCACCATGAGGGAGCGGAGGGCGTGATAGCCGTCGGGGCGCTTTCCAAGCACCTCGAGCGTCAGATTGATTTTTGCCGGAGCCATGAAAAGCGAGCGATTCATCGTCGGAGTTGACGATTGTCGAAAGAGCGCGGGCTTCCTGGGCGAATAGAGCCGCCATGCGTTCGAGTTTTGATGCCCAGCGGAATGAGTTCTGCGCCTACGTCATGCACGAACGCGAGACGCCGTACGGTCTCTTGCTCGGCAATTTTAAATCGTACGCTCAGTCGACGGCGAAAGCCGGCGTTCGCGGTCTCTGGGATGCCGATAGCGATCGCATTATTTTCGGAACCCATCAAATTGCGTATCGGCTGCGCGATGTCGGCGTCACTTATTTTCCGCACGAAATCGAGCGCACGTTCACGTTCCTTCCCTACGCGCAACTCTCGGAGTTTACGTTAGGCGAGCGCATTCACATAACCGAAGCGTTCTACGTTCCGCACGGGCCGAAGTTCGACCGCAGCGTTGCCTTCGTCGTCGACCTCACGCTCTACAATCCCGGAGACAGTGCGACGGAGGTCGCGGTCTTCCCGTGGGCCCTGCTCGTCGGGCAACGATTTTATGGTGAGACCGAGGTGGATGTCGATGCGGGCGTCGTCGACGGCAGCATCCATGCGGTGAACTCTACGTTGGGTGCGCAACGATGGTGGGGCGGATCGCGCGAGCCGTACGCCGCGACGGTCTCCGTGCGCGAACAGGCGTTGCTCGCGCAGATGCGCAACGGAACGTTGCTCGAAGAAGACGCGGCGGTCGAGGCCTTCGTCGAGGGCGGAGATGCGGCGCGTACATCGAGCGTGCGCGGGCGACTCTTCGGCGCGATGGAGTATCGTATCACCGTCGATCCCGGCGCGCGTTCGCTGCTGCGGCTCGCGGTCGTTTTTCATAAGGACGGCACGCTCGATCTGCGCCCGCGCTTCAACGATCTGCTCGCCGATTCGAAGGCGCTCCACGATACGCAGCGATATTTTGCGAAGCGACTCGCCGATGCTCGTTTCTTGACTCCGTCGCAGCGAATATCGCGCGGCGTGGTCTGGGCGAAAGCGAACATGCTGCGGATCATCAAGGAGTACCCGATTGGGTGGGGATCGACGAATTCGCCGCCCTCCGATATCTTGGTATCGCGCGATACCTCGTGGTTCGTCCATGGCTTCGATTATTTTCTACCGGATTTTAGCCGCGATGCGATCGAGGTCTTTAACCAGCATATAGAAACGAACGGGCTGATGATCGAATACGTTCGCGGCGTGAATGCCTATAAAACCGCCTACGACCTCAATATCAACGACGACACGCCGTTGCACTGCATCGCGATGTTACACCACTACAACGCAACGCTCGACGAAGCATGGGTACGTTCGCGCCTGCCGATCGTTCGTCAACTCGCAGATTATCTGCTCTCGCAGCGCGACGAGCGCGGCCTCCTCTTCGGCAAGGCTCAGGGGGTCGATATGTACGGCATCAGTTCGTGGCGCAATATCATCCCGTACTACCGACTCGACGGTGCCGTCACCGAGATCAATAGCGAGGGGGTCTTCGCGTTGGAGGCCGCGGCGATACTCTGTGCGGTGGCGGGCGATCAGGATGCCTGGCAGCGATACTCCGATGAGGCGCAGTCGCTACGCGAAGCGACGATGAACCACTTGTTCGACGGCGACACCGGTGCCTTCGTCCTTAATATCGACCAGAACGGCGATTTTCAGGATAGCTTTACCGCCGACGAAATCTTTCCGGTGCTCTTCAATGTTGCCGATTCCGACGAGTGCAAGGTGATTCTCAAGCGGCTCTCGGAGAGCGACTTTACGACGCCGGTCGGCCTGCGCACGATCTCGACCGCCGATCCATGGTACTTTCCGTCCTTCGGCTTCGGACTGCTCGGCGGCGTCTGGCCCGACCTCACGCTCTGGTACGTCGTTGCTTTAGCGCGCAACGGCGGCATCGATGAAGGGGTCGGATTTCTGGAGCGCATCTACGAGGCGATGGAGGGTGGTAGCGCCCGCAACACCGTGCCGGGAGAGTTCGCGGAATGGTTCGACGGCGGCTCGCTCACCAATCGCGGTATGTACCTCTCGCCCTGGACCGGAGCGAAGTATCTCTGGGCGGTCGCCGAGACGGTCGGCGGATTCGACGGTTACCGCACCAGCGGACGCCCGCACCTGAACCCGTTACGCCCGAAGGGCTGGAACTGGGTCGCAGGGGTCAACGTGCGCTGGGGTGGGAAGCGCTGCACCTACGTCGTCGACTTCGAGGCGGCGACGATCTCGACGAACGCTCCCGACCTCTCCGCGGAGGAGCCCTATCGCATCGTCGACGCTGGGCGGGACGTCACCGATGAGGTGACTGTCTCCCCGGTCGAGATCGGTGCGGTCGCCTTCGAGGCTCCCAACGGCGGGGTCCGGATCTTTCTCCTCAACGACGACGAGCAGGATCGCGATGCGATCGTCGAGTTCCGCGGGAGTAATCGGCGGGTCGAGCTTGCGAAGGGTGCGATCGAGAGCATCCTCCTCGGCGCGCGTTAGCAGGGAGCGCCACTTCGGCGCCCCGGCGGCTGTTGTCGCTGAAGAAGGTTGCGCCCCCTGGTACGATAGGGGCCGACCCATTACCAGCGATAGGAGCGACCCGGTGGAACAGAAAGGTACCCTCACAGTCAAGCGCGGCTTGGCCCAGATGCTCAAAGGCGGCGTCATTATGGATGTCGTCACCCCCGAGCAAGCGGTCATCGCCCAGGAGGCCGGGGCGGTCGCGGTGATGGCGCTCGAACGCATTCCCGCCGATATTCGCGCCGCAGGCGGCGTCGCACGCATGAGCAATCTCGAGTTGATCCGCTCGATTATGGATGCGGTCACGATTCCGGTGATGGCGAAGGTGCGCATCGGGCATATCGGTGAAGCGCAAGTGTTGCAGGCGCTCGGCGTCGATTTCATCGACGAGTCCGAGGTGCTCACCCCCGCCGACGACAAGTTCCACCTCGCGAAGAACGATTACACGACGCCGTTCGTCTGCGGCGCGCGCGATCTCGGCGAAGCGTTACGGCGCATCGCCGAAGGCGCGGCGATGATTCGCAGCAAGGGCGAGGCGGGTAGCGGAAATATCGTCGAAGCGGTCCGCCACATGCGCGCGATCGGCGACGGCATTCGCGAACTGACGGTCGCGCCGAAAGAAGAACTCGTCGCACGCGCGCGCGATCTCGGCGCGCCGCTCGATCTCGTTACCTACGTCGCCGAGAACGGCAAACTTCCCGTCGTCCTCTTCTGCGCGGGCGGCGTCTCAACGCCGGCCGATGCCTCGCTGATGATGCAGCTCGGCGCCGAAGGCATCTTCGTCGGCAGCGGGATCTTTAAATCGAACGATCCCAAAGCGTTCTCGCAAGCGATCGTTGCCGCGACGACGCATTACGACGATCCGAAGGCCGTCGTCGAAGCCTCGCTCTCGTTAGGGCGCGATGCGACGGCGATGGAAGGAATCGATCTGCGAAGGATTCCCGAGAGCGAACTTCTCGCGTCGCGTGGCGCCTAAGCCGCAGGTCGGCGTCCTCGCGCTTCAGGGCGACGTCGAGGAGCATCTCGCCGCGCTCGAGCGCGCCGGTGCGCGCGGGGTTGCGGTAAAAAATCGCGCCGCGCTCGATGCCTGCGAGGCGCTCGTTATTCCCGGGGGTGAATCGACGACGGTGATTCGCTTGCTCGATCGCTTCGCGCTCGCCGAGCCGTTGCGCGAGCGCGTTCGCGCCGGGATGCCGCTCTGGGGCACCTGCATGGGGATGATCGTCGTCGCCCGTGCCGTCGCCGGGCTCGACCAGCCGACGCTGGGATTGCTCGACGTCACCGTTCGGCGCAATGCATTCGGGCGACAGAACGACTCCGCCGAAGTCGAGCTCGCGATTCCCGCTCTCGGGGAGCCGGCGTTCCCGGCGATCTTCATTCGCGCCCCCTGGATCGAGAGCGCGGGGGCAACGGTTGAGCTGCTCGCATCCTACGGCGAGCACGGCGTGATGGTGCGGCAAGGGAACGTGCTCGGCACGAGCTTTCACCCCGAACTCACTGCGGATCCACGGGTCCACCGCTATTTCTTGGGGATGCTCGCTCCCTAAACCCGCACCCGTAGGGGCTCTCTCGCGCGGTCGCGAAAGAACGAGCTATCGTGTCGCAGCAAGAGGCGCCCAGTCGTGAACTGGATGACTCGGCGGGCCGGGCAGCGATGCCGACGGTCGACCGCATGCTGCTCGAAATCATCACGACCCTCATGCTCTCCGCGCACGCATACCTGAGCGAGAGCCCCGAACGAGCCGCCGATCCCCCCTCCGCCGAGATCGCGATCGACGTTGCGAGCGTGGCGTTCGAAAGGGTGAAGGGGAGGTTGAGTAGCGACGAACGCCTGGCGCTCGTACAGATGCTCACCGATATCAGGCTCCTGTACGTTCGAAAGCGAGACGCGTGACGTGTCTCGCTTTTTTGCTTTTTTGAGGTACCGGCGATGAGCGAAGTGCTCGTTCTCAACTTTACCTACGAAGCGATCAACGTCACCTCGTTCCAGCGCGCGGTGAAGATGATCTTTGCGGGGAAAGCCGAGATCGTTCACGACCGCGACCGGCGGATTAACTCTGCGAATTTTGCGATGCGCATGCCATCGATCATCCGGCTGCTCTATTACATTCGCCGCCCGCGCCAGCGCGTCGCACTCACGAAGAAGAACGTGCTGATTCGCGACGACCACACCTGCCAATACTGCGGGAAGCAGGGTGACCGACTGATGACGGTCGATCACGTCGTACCGAAATCGCGGGGCGGCCCTTCGACCTGGGAGAACCTCGTCTGCGCGTGCATGCGCTGCAACAATCGCAAAAACGATCGCACGCCGACCGAAGCGAACATGGAATTGCAACGCAAGCCTCGCCAGCCGAAGTATATTCCGTGGATTCAGGTAAAACGCAATACGCTGCCCGACGAATGGGGCAAGTTCTTGTTCCTCTATAATGTCTCGATCGAAGAACGGATCGAAACGACCTAGTTCCGCTCCTTGCCTGCGGCGTGCATGCGACGCCAGGCCGGGATGACCGTTAGCAACGCGTAGGCCGCAAGGATCGCCGCGCCTTCGTTGCGACCGATCGGCGCGATGTTGAGGTGAAAGCCCGCGACCGCGCGATCGAGAATGACGATGCCCAGCGCGAACACCACGAGCTCGAGAGCGAAGCGGAGGACGCGTGGAATCGGCGCGATATCCGATTTCACCGCAATGTATGCCGTCGCTGCGAGCGTTGCGAGGACGACGATTCCGGCGATGAGGAGCGGCGTGTTCATTCGCCCTCCGTTCCCGGCAACGGCGAAGCGCAGCAGAACGCGCGCTTCCACATCGCTTCCACGCGCGCTCGTGTCGGCTTTTCGATCACCGCGGCGACGAATCCATCGGGGCGAATCACGATCGCGCTCGGGTGTTTGAGTAGCCACCGCTTCGGTGGTTTGGCGAGTGCGAGCGTCTCGATTCCATCGAGACGCACCTCACCACAGCAGAGCAGCGCCGCGCGGCCGCGACGCTCGGCGTTGATACGTCGGCCGTTATCGAGTGCGACGTCACCGATACGGCGCCCCGCGAGCGGGTGCGTCGTATCGACGTCGGGCGAGCGCGTATACCGCCCATCGAGCATGCCGAGGGTACGGCAGGCCTTTCTGCGCATGCCGCGCGCGCGCAGGCTGCGCCTCATCCAAGCGAAGGCAAAGCGTTTCAACGAGGGCGGTGCGTAGACCGCGAGACGGGTTGCGAGATCGGTCGTACGTTCGATGCTGTCGTTCTGCATCTCGCGCCGCTCGATATCGTACCCAACGAGCAGCGCCTCCGCGCACTGCGAGGATTTCAACGCACAGGCGAGTCGCCAAGCGAGATTTGCGGTGTCGTGTATGCCCGCATTCATGCCCTGCCCACCCGCCGGGCTGTTGAGGTGCGCGGCATCGCCGGCGAGCGCGACGCGACCGGAGATAAAATTCGGCGCGTGGCGACGATGGATGCGGAAGAGGCTGCTCCATAAGACGGTCGAGCTGCGCGCCTCCTCGCCGAAGAGGTGGGCGATACGTTTCGCGTGCGCGTCGGTGGCAAGGGCGTCGTCGTCGCCGACGCTTGGAGCGACCGAGGCGATCGTGCGCCAGAGCCCGGGCGCGTATTCGATGCCGAGCAGCAGCCCCGGCGCGTCGAGCGCTACTCGCGGTGAGGGGAAGCTGCGACCGCCGCTCTCGATTCCTACATCGGCGATCGCAACCCGCGTTGAATAGGTCGCACCTTGCAGCGTAAAGCCGAGTGCGTGGCGCACGAAGCCGTGGGCACCGTCGGCGCCGACGACGAAGGGCGCGGCGAGCGTCGTCGTCCCATTCGTGCCGCGTACGCCGAGCCGCACTTCGCTCTCATCCTGTTCGAGCGCGACCGCTTCCTCATCGAAGCGTAGCTCGCAGAGCGGATTCGCTGCGACGCGCTCGCGGAGGATGCGGACGGTGTCGTACTGCGGGATAAAGAGGGCTCCGGGGCTCTCTACGCTATCGGCGATCTCGCAAAAATCGACCGAGAGTAGCGCGGTATTACTCGCCGCGTCGTGCGGGGTAAAGAGGGTCGTAAAGCGTCCGGCGGCCAGGAGCGGCTCCCAGGCGCCCCAATCGCGGAGCAGCTCGGCGGTTCGGGGCCAGATCACCAAGGCGCGCGATTCTTGGGCGATCTCCCGCGAACGCTCGATGACGAGGCTACGCACGCCGTGGTGCGCGAGCCCCAGCGCGAGCGAGCAGCCGACGGGGCCGGCGCCGACAATGACGACCTCGGGTTTCATGCTCGCAGGTGGTACGCCTCCGAGGTGCGGCACTCTTGCTCGCACAAGGGGTGCGGCGCATCCGGCGGGTACAGGCGACGGTGATGCTCGGCACCGGTCACCATTGGCTCCCATTCACCCAGATGAACGCTCCGGAGGCGCACCTGCGCCGCTTCGTGCGTGGCGAGGGAAGTTGGCTCTACGACGAGAGCGGTGGGCGGCTCTTCGATGCGGTGAGCTCGATCTGGACAACCATTCACGGCCACTGCCACCCGCGCATCGCCGAAGCGATCGCGAAGCAAGCGCATCTGCTCGACCATGCGACCGCGTTGGGAGCGAGCAACCCCGTCGCCGAGAGCCTCGCGGCTCGGCTCTGCGCGCTAACCGGCATGGGGCACGCGATTTTTGCCTCCGACGGTGCGAGTGCGGTCGAGACGGCGATCAAGATCGCCCTTCAGTACTGGCAGAATCTCGGGCAATCGCAGCGCACGCGAATCGTACGTTTGCACGGTTCCTATCACGGCGATACCGTCGGAGCGATGAGTTGTTCGAATATCGCACTTTTCAACGAACGGTTCTCCGCGATCACCTTCGAAACGTTCGAACTCGGCAGCGTCGATCTCGCGGGCGAGGATATCGCTGCGGTCATCGTCGAGCCTTTGGTGCAGGCGGCGGCGGGAATGCGCACGGTCTCGCGACATCGCTACGAGATGCTGGTCGGGATGACGCCGTTATTGATCTGCGACGAAATTGCGACCGGATTCGGGAGAACCGGCACGATGTTCGCCTTCGAACAGGCGCCGATACGCCCCGATCTTTTGGTGCTTGGAAAAGGCATAACCGGGGGCGCGCTCGCGCTCTCGGCGACGCTGGCGACCGATCGTATTTACGATGCGTTTCTCGGCGAGTACCGCGCATTCAAACACCTCTTTCACGGACATTCGTACGCCGGAAATCCGATCGCCTGTGCGGCGGCGCTTGCGAGCCTCGCGCTCTTCGATGAAGAGCGAACGATCGTTAACGCACTCTCGTTGGCAGCCTGCATTCGCCGTCGGCTCGACTCGTTGCGCTTGCATGCCCTCGTTCGCGACGTGCGTGCGGTCGGAACGATGGTCGGGGTCGAATTGCACGCCGAACGAATCGAGCAGCGCGGATCGCTCACGCCGGCGTGGCGCGTCGCCGACGGACTCTATCGCGCCGGGCACTTCACGCGACCGATCGGCGACGTCATTCAATTCGTTCCCCCGCTCTGCGCGCGCGAAGAGCAAGTCGATGCGTTTTTCGATGCGTTAACTGCGGAGCTAGGGCCGTGAGCTATCTCGAACGCGCGCGCGATCAACTCGCGCAGATCGACGGCATGCATCGCCGTCGCTCGGTGGAATCCCAGGCACCTCTCGATGCGATCGATTTCTCCGGCAACGACTATCTGGCACTCTCGCACGAACCGCAGGTCGTCGAAGCGTTGCGCCGGGCGCGAAGCGTCGGCTCGGGCGGATCACGGCTCCTGGGTGGGCGTCACCGCGAGTATTATCTGCTCGAAGAAGAGCTCGCGAGTTGGCTGGGACGCGAGCGTGCGTTGCTTTTTTCATCGGGATATCACGCCGCAATCGGGATCGCGCCGACGATCGGCGACCTCGTCGACCGCATCGACTCCGACGAACTCAATCATGCTTGCTGGATCGATGGTATGCGCCTCTCGCGAACGCCGCGTGCGATCTACGCGCACGGGCAACCGCCGATCGGCGACGGTCGCCCGCGCGCCGTCGTCAGCGAGAGCCTCTTTAGTATGGACGGAGACGCGATCGACGTCGCCCGTTACCGCGCGCTCCTCGGGCCGCACGACGTGCTGATTCTCGATGAAGCGCACGCACTCGGAGTGCTCGGTGCGCGCGGTGCCGGGCTCGCGCACGGCGTTGACGACGAGCGCATTTTGGTGATGGGAACGCTCTCGAAATCCTTTGGCTGTTTCGGCGGCTTCGTTGCCGGGCCGAGCGAAGCGATCGATTTGCTCGTCAATCGGGCCCGGAGTTTTATTTTCGACACCGCAATGCCCCCCGCGCTCGCCACCGCGGCACGCGTATCGTTGATGTTGCTCGCTGGCGAACTCGGCGATCGACGGCGCGCACATCTACGCGATACCTACGCGCACCTTCATGCCGGTCTCGCTTCGCTTGGCGTAGCGAGTTCGGCGGAGTTCTCTCCGATCGTCCCGATCGTTCTCGGCAGCGAGGAGCGCGCGCTCGCGGTTGCCGCAGCGTTGCGTACGGGGCGCATCGAAGCGCCGGCGATTCGGCCGCCGACCGTGCCG
>JABEUX010000206.1 GCA_013044185.1 Vulcanimicrobiota bacterium
ACCGTCACCATTCCGCCATACTGTCCGTACGCCGTTCCCTGCGGATTATATCCCGCCTGCGAGCCGACAAAACCGATTTCGAGCGAGGTCGATTTTGAAAAGTCGTATTTGAATTTTACGATCTCTCCCTTGGTAGCGAGAGGGCCGCTGAGATCGCCGCAAAACTGGATGATGCCGGCGGCGGCGGCGGTGTTGAGCGCGGGATAGCTCTGCGGTTTAATGACGCACCCGTAGTGCTGAAAAAATTGACCGTTGAGGCCCTGGTAACCGGCATCTAGAACGTAAGAAAGCCGTCCGATCGATCCGGTCATCAATGCGTTTGAATACTGCGATGCGTAATTATCGACACCATCGATGAATTCAAAGGTCGGTTTCGATGTGAAGGTCGGCGTCAGCAGGTTCGCCGTGCCACCGATCGCCGAGGCAGCGAATGGGGTCGTATTCCCGGGTCCCGTATCTGCCTGGATGCCCTGCAACATGAACGAACTAAAGAATTGCGAGAACCAGACGCCGTATCTTCCGCCCGAGAGCGGGTGTCCGTCGAGCAACACTTGCGTTTCGTACGGCTGGGCCCCACCGAGAGAGATCGAGGTATTCGGCGAACTCGATCCGCGTTCGATACCGGCGCCGGGAATCCGCGCAACGACATCGTTGATCTGCGGATTCGCGAGGTCGAGCAGCGAGCTACGAGGTACGAAGGTCGTCTGCGCGGTTCCGGTGTCGATCGAGCTCTTTCCGGAGGCGACAACGCGCGCGATGACCTGCAACGAACTCGCCGAGAGCGCGACGAGTCGCACTTTCAATGGGAGCGTCACACCGGCAAAGACCGCCACGTTCGTGCTGCGCGCAGGGAGGAAGCCGGCCTTGATGACGCTGACGGCATAATAGGCCGCCGGTAAGTCACGGAGAGCGAAGCGTCCCGAGGCGTCGGTCGCCGTCGATTCCCGAACCGGACCGCTCACGCTGACGACCGCACCTGCGACGGGATGTCCTGCGGCGTCGCTGACGCTGCCGACGAGCGAGCCGCTCTCGCGAGCGGACGAGGCAGCTACGGCCGAAAAAGGCAGCGCGGAAAAAATTGCGCTACAAAAAAGCAGCGCAATCAAAAAATGGGGTAAACGAATAGCATTCACGATCGCATTCCTCTTTGAATTAGTACGAAGTTCCGAGGCATGGTATCATCAGTTGTTTAACCGGTCTTTATCGACTTTTTCTTGTTTTTATTATTTTATGACCTTTTTGATTAATGAGGCTTAACTCACGGGCTATCCCTTGGTAAGAAACCGCATGAACGCGGCGCGCGCTTCCTCGGAGCGCATCGCTTCGCCAAACGCCGCAAATTCCGCGCCCATCGCTGCGGCGAGCGCGCTTGAATCGGCACCACGAATCAGCCGTTTTGTCGTGCGTATCGCGTTGGGTGGGAGCGCGGCGAGCTGTGCGGCCATCGCACGGGCACGCGATTCCACCTCGGCATCAGGTACGACCTCGGCGAGCAGCCCCATCGCGCGCGCTTCCTCCGCGGAGAACCGCTCGCCGGAGAGGAGGAGCCACGATGCACGGTTACGCCCGACCACGAGCGGCAACAGCATGCTCGAACCCGCCTCCGGCACGAGGCCGAGCGGAACGAACGGCAGCGCGAAGCGCGCCGAGGCACCGGCAACGACACCATCGCAGTGCAAGAGCAGCGTGGTGCCGATACCGATTGCAACGCCGTTCACTCCGGCTACGACGGGTTTCTCGCAGGCGACGAGGCGTTGCAAAAACCGTACGACGGGAAGATCTTCGATCTTTGCTTGCATCGCCCCGGCGGCGAGAAAATCCGCGATATCGTTTCCGGCGCTGAAATCTTCGCGCCCGAGAAAGAGCAGCGCGCGCACCTCGCTATCCTCGGCCGCACGCTCCAGCGCGTCGGCGGCAGCGGCGTACATCGCCGCGGTCATCGCGTTCTTCTTCTCCTGACGATCGAAACGAATCGTCATCACGCCTTCGGCGCTATCAATAATCGTACTCATGGGATCGCCTTTCGAAATTCAACGAAGAGTCCGACGCCCGCGTTGCGGTCGCCAGCGATTCCGGTTGCGGTATATTTCGCCGAAAAGTTGAGCGCTCGGAGCCCTACGAGCATCTCGCCGTAGGGGCGCGGAAACCCCATTGCCAGCGAGGCATCGATCTCCGCGGCCTGTTCGGCCTTCACGATCGGCGAGGTGACGCCGTTACTATAGACGTAGACGTCGCTCCCCCACAGCGTCGGCGCGGCTCCGAGATTTGCTTCGAGCGTTCGATTGCCGCGCATCGGTTCGGTATAGCGCACCGCATATCGAAAGCCGGCGAGCCGCGAAGAGACGACTTGCTGCAAATTCGGTAACGGCGTCCGTTGGTTGATCACCGTCTCGCCGAGGCCGACACTCACGCGCGGAACGATGCGGGAGCCGAGCGTCGCGTTGAAGATACCGATGCTCGGCGTCGCTTGCCCGTAATAGGCCGAGGCACGCTGCGGAATCGCGACCACGGGGATCCCCTCGAACCGAAACGCGAGCCGCCGCCCACCGAGACGCGCCTGCAGCAGCGGGCCGATCCCCGCGCCGTACTGCGTACCCGCAACGTCCTTATGGACCCCCGCGACGGCAAAGAGCTGCAAGCCGACGTAGTTCGTTTCGTGCGCCGGCGCCGCAGCGAAACATGACGCGGTGAGGACGGTCGCGAGAACTGTCCCACGAATCGTACGCTCGCGCATTATTTCGGCGCCTTACCGGCGTCGAGCATAACGATCGCGGTACGCCCCGTCGACCCGTGCGCGACCATGCGCAACGCGGCGACCGCGCTACCGACCGGCGTCGTTGGTTGGAGCAG
>JABEUX010000207.1 GCA_013044185.1 Vulcanimicrobiota bacterium
AGCAAATCTGGGGTGGCTGGATTCGAACCAACGCATGGCGGAGTCAAAGTCCGCTGCCTTACCGCTTGGCTACACCCCATCGTAACGCGCGCGCGGGAGAGTTACAGGGGCGGCCCGTTCCTCCCTCTGCTCCGGCGGAGCCAGGGGATCTCAAACCACTCCCCGTGCGCTGCTCGACGACTATACCGGAGCGCGGCGACCAACCATACGACCAAGAGCACGAGATCGATCGCGAGGGCGAGGATATAGAACGCAATAATCGCCGTCGTATTGGGAACGACGGCGCTGAGGAGAAAGGGCCACAGGAGCGCGGCGGCGGCGATGGCGAGGGCCGCCCCACCGAACCAGCGCGCCTGATGCATCTGTCCGCGATACCAGGAGGAAGCAGAATCGCGTGGCGCGATGCGATCGAGGAGCGCAATCGGCCACGCGAGATAGGCTAACGCGACGAGCCGCTGCTCGTCGGCTGGTTCCTGCGGCTGCGGTTCTATTTCGATGCGATGTAGGTCTTCGCGCCGAGATATCGCGAGGCCCAGTACGGTTCGGAGAGGCTGCTCACCATGACGCCATGGTCGCTCGCGCTCACGAACTTTCCGTGCCCGAGATAGATCCCGACATGCGACGGGCCTGGAGCGTAGGTTTGGAAGAACACGAGGTCGCCTGCAACGAGATGGCCGTGGACCGGCTTCCCAGCGTAGTATTGGGCGTCCGCCGTGCGCGGCAGATGAATGCCGACCATCGCGAAGACGTGCTGAACGTACCCCGAGCAATCGAACCCGGCCGAGGTCGTTCCGCCGAACACGTAGGGGACGCCCAGAAAGCGCAGCGCGCTATGGGTGAGCCCTTGAGCGATCTTCGAGGTGCGTGAAAGCACGCTACCGGCAAAGCGTTCGAGAAGTCCTTCGTGTTTGGGTTTGACCTGCGCCTGTACGGCGAGCAGATGGGACGTCCACGCGGTGACGTCGGGGCTAGCGGTCGAGCTCGTGGGAGCTGCGCTCGCTGCAAGCGGCAGCGCAAATGCGATCGCTGCCACGATTCCGGCAAAAAATGCCTGCTTCAAATCGAGTCGTCCTCTTTCGTGACACTTGCGAGGTTAGTTGACGGGTTCGGATGTGAAAGTCACCCTAGGGCCGACCGGCCCATTCACCCCACCCTAGTGCTCCCCCGCTCCGAGCGTTGCTCGGACTCAGTGATGTAGGTTGGGGACAGCCCCTGCGGGCTATCCGGCGTGCGTCGTTGGCCGCCCCCGCTCGATCTCCTTCTCGGCCTCGGCGATTGCCGCCGAGACCTCGGAGGCGGCCCGGAGAATCTCGTCGTGGTCGTCCCCCTCCACCATCACGCGGACCAGCGGCTCGGTCCCCGAGGGGCGGACGAGGATCCGGCCGCGCCCTGCGAGCGAGCGTTCGACGCGATCGATCGCCTGAAGAACTTCCTCGTGCTGTGCGCTCGCCTTGGAGCGGACGCGGACGTTCTGGAGGACCTGCGGCGCCTCGATCACCGCCGCGACGAGATCGGCGAGCCGTTGCTGCGAGCGCGCCATCTGGCCGAGCATCGCAAACGCCGTCATCGTTCCATCCCCGGTGGTATTGCTACGCAGGTCGATGACGTGCCCCGATTGCTCCGCGCCGAGAAAGACGCCGCTCTCGCGCATGCGCGCCAAGACGTACCGGTCGCCGACGGCGGCTCGGTCGAGCGCGATCCCTTGCGCGGTGAGTGCGCGTTCGAGCCCGATATTGCTCATCACGGTTCCCACGACGCGGTCGGCGCGCGTTTCGTGCTGCGCGCGTGCGGCCAATGCGAGCGCGTAGAGAACGTGATCGCCGGTAACCGTCGCGCCGCGTTCGTCGATGAAGAGCGCGCGATCGGCGTCGCCGTCGAACGCGACGCCGACAACGTTGCGCTTTCCTCGTTCGTGCAGCGCTTTCACCGCCTCGCGGAGCGGTTCGAGGTGCGTCGCACCGCAATGCACGTTAATGCGGGCGCCATCGTGTTCGCAGTGGAGTTCGTGGATCGTCGCGCCGGCTTTGCGCAGAGCATAGGGCGCCACGGCATATGCAGCACCGTAGGCCGCGTCGACCACCACGTCGATGCCGCGCAGATCGGCACCGAGCCCCTCCAACATCGCGTAATAATGTTTGCCGAGATTCTGCGCGGTCGTAATCTGTCCGATGCCGACACCGGTCGGCCGTTCGAATTCGTCGCGCTCGAGCGCCGCTTCGATCTCCGCTTCGAGCGCGTCGGATAACTTGAAGCCGTCGGCTCCGAAGAACTTCAAACCGTTATCGGCGATCGGATTATGCGATGCAGAGATCATCGCGCCTGCAGCCGCGCCGGTCGCGCGCACGATGCAGGCGATGGCGGGGGTCGGGAGGACGCCGACGGAGATTGCGTGCCGGCCGACCGATGCGATGCCCGCCATCAGCGCCGCTTCGAGCATCGGCCCCGAGAGGCGCGTATCGCGCCCGACGATGATAGGAAGTGCGGCCTCCGAGCGGCCGACGAGTGCGTGCGCCGCCGCGCGCCCGACGCGCATCGCGAGTTCCGGTGTGAGTTCGTCGTTCGCGACGCCGCGAATTCCGTCGGTGCCGAAGTAACGCATTATCGTTGTGG
>JABEUX010000208.1 GCA_013044185.1 Vulcanimicrobiota bacterium
GCATCTCCGGCGTACCGGTGGACGGCTGCATTTGCTCGGCCTACTCTCCGACGGCCAGGTTCATAGTTCCATCACGCACCTCTTCGCAATCGTCGATGAAGCCGCCGCGGCGCGAATTCCATTCGCGATTCACGCTTTTCTCGATGGCCGCGATACGCCGCCGCGTTCGGCGCACCGTTATATCGATGCGATCGAAAGTCACTTATCCACCGTTCGGGCAGAAGGAGCGATCGCGACGCTCTCCGGCCGCTTTTATGCGATGGATCGCGATTCGCGTTGGGAACGGACGCAGGCCGCATACGATCTGCTCGCATTCGGGAAAACGGAGCGCCGCTTTGCGAACGCTTCCGATGCGTTGGAGTACGCCTACGCACGAGACGAGAGCGATGAGTTCGTCATTCCTTCGGCGATCGGAAGCGAACGCACGGTGGAAGACGGCGACGCATGCATCTTTTTTAACTTTCGCCCCGACCGTGCGCGTCAAATGACGACGATGTTCGATAAAGACGAGCGCTATCACGACCTTCGCTTCGTCACGATGACGACGTACGATGAATCTTTTCCGAACCCGGTCCTCTTCGGGCCGAGGCCGCAGCACCATACCTTCGGCGAGGTGCTCGCACGCGCCGGGCTGCGCCAATTACGGCTTGCGGAGACGGAAAAATACGCGCACGTCACCTATTTTTTTAACGGCGGCCGCGAGGAGATTTTCGCCGGTGAGGAACGAACGCTCGTCCCTTCGGACCGCAGCGTCGCGACCTACGATCTCGAGCCGCGCATGAAAGCGCGGGAGATTACCGACGAAGCCCTCGCCGCACTCGCCTCGGGATCCTTCGATGCCATCGTGATGAATTATGCGAACGCCGATATGGTGGGGCACACCGGGAAATGGGAGCCGACCATCGAGGCCTGCGAGGTGCTCGATACCTGCATCGCCGAGCTCGCGCAGGCGGTGCTCGCCGCCGGCGGGCTGCTCGCGATTACCGCCGACCACGGCAACGCCGAAGAGAAGATCGACGCAGCCGGAAACCCGCTCACCGCCCACACGACGAATCCCGTGCCGCTTATCTTGGTCGTGGAGCATCTCGAAATGGGGCTGCGCGAGGGAGGAAAACTCGGCGACGTCGCACCAACGCTGCTCGCGCTGATGGGCCTTCCCGTTCCGCTGGAGATGACCGGAACGATCCTGCTCGAACCCTAACGCACCACCACAAGGAGGTATATTCATGATCGACCGACGCGCCCCATCCGATAAGGTGCTCTCGCGCGACGCTGCAACCATCGAACAACTCGCCGGCGGCACGATCGACGTGGCGATCGTTCTCGGTACCGGGCTCTCGACCGCATTGCACCAGCACTGGAGCTTTACCGCGCTGCCCTACGACCGGCTCTTAGGGATTCCGGTCGCACCGCTGCTCGGACATGCGGGCGAAGTGATGGTCGGCGTCTGGCGCGGGAAGCGCGTTGCGGCGTTCGCCGGGCGCGTGCACCTCTACCAAGGATTCTCCGCACAACAAGTCACCGCGACGGTACGGCTCGCCGCCGAAGCTGGCGCGGGAACGATTCTGCTCACGAATGCCGCCGGTGCGACGAACGAAAGCTACGCCGCCGGCGATCTCATGTTGATCGCCGACCAGTTGAATCTCACCGGGCACAATCCGCTCGTCGCGTTACCGCAGCAGAACCTCTTTCTCGATTGCAGCGAACTCTATAGCGAACGGTTGCGCGCGCACATGCGCGCCGCGGCTGGTTCGCAGAGCCTCCACGAAGGCGTCTATGCCGGCCTACTCGGCCCGACCTACGAAACGCCTGCGGAGGCACGCTGGCTGCGGACGATCGGTGCCGACGCCGTGGGGATGTCGACGGTCCTCGAAGCGATCGTTGCAAAGTATCGCGGCCTCAACACCGTGGGCGTCAGCGTCATCACCAACCAGGCCGGAGCACCGGCGACCGGGCACGATGCCGTGAATGCAGCGGCGGTGAAAGCCGGCGACCGGCTCGCCGAACTGATCGACGCGTTCTTGATGCACGTCTAGCGATCCGTCGGGTTACCGCGCAAGGCGGTAGCTGCCGCTCGCATCGATCGCGATGCGAGCGCCGTCGACGGCGATACTCCGTGCGACGTGGTCCCAGAACGTCAACACCTTCAGCGCGATCGGGCGTACGCGCGCGATATACTCGCGGGCGCGTCGCGAGAGCGTGAGCGCATCGCGCGTCCACTCCGGGCGATCCGGCGAAAACGGCGGCGCCTCCAGCTCGATCTCTGCGACGTGCGGCGCGATCGCCGCCAGCGGATCGTTGTACGCGCTCTCCGGGCTGCGCTGCAGCGCCTCGCGTTCAATGCGGCGCATGAAGATACGGGTGCGTGCGAAGGTCGCGCAGCGCGCTGATGTGGAGTTGTGAGACGCGTTGGCGCGTGATGCCCAGCGAGGAACCGACGGTTGCGAGCGTCTGCCCGTGCAGGTAGTGATCGACGACGACGGCGCGTTTGCGTTGTGGAAGCTGCGCGATGCCCTCTTCGATCGCGCGATCGCGTTCGTTGCGCAAGACCTCGAGCAGCGGGTCGCCGCTCCAATCGATGGGAACGCGAACGTACTCGGGGAGCGGCGAGTCGAGCGAGAGCGGATTGCGTTCGGCGACCTCGGCGGCGCTCGAGCGATACTGCGGAAACTGCTCTTCGAGCCTCCGTTCGCTCGGCATCGCGCCTTCGCGCGCGGCAAGTGCGAAGCGTTCGCGTTCGACAGCGCGTAAGACACGGCGTGCGCGCTCGCCGACGGGATCGCGCCGACGCAGCGCATTAATCATCGATCCGAAGACGATCTTCGCCGCATAGCCTTCGAGCGGAATACCGAGCGCGGTATCGTAGCGATCGACCGCGCGGACGATAGCGAGATATCCCTCGCCGAGCAGCTCTTCGTGTTCGGCCTGCCGCACCACACGCTTCACGCGGCGCGCGAGGCGGCGCACCAACGGGAGTAACGAGAGGATCGTCGCGTCGCGTTTGGTCATCGCGCGCCGCTCATCTGTCGCGCGACTTCGTCGGCGAAGGGCTGCAATACCGCCGAGCCTAACGGGCCGAGCGCCTTTTCCAGCGGCGCGAGCGCACTTTCGAGCAGCAGGCTCTCCAAGGTCGCGAGCACCGGCGCCGCAATCTCGCTAGCCACGGTTGAGGTTGTCCGCGATACGGAGCATCTCGTCGGCGGCCTGAACGCCCTTCGC
>JABEUX010000209.1 GCA_013044185.1 Vulcanimicrobiota bacterium
CCGACGGTCGTTCCCACCGGTGCGTCGCATCCCCATGGATAGCCGTTCGGCAGGTCGACCGAATGCGCGGCCTGCCCCGCGATGAGATAGAGATGCGCGACGAAACTCTGGTCGATATTACTCTGGAACATGTGGTCGGCGAGAACGTACTGGTGCGCCATCGCAAAATACGGCTTTGTCTCGTCGTGTGGAACGTAGGCGTACTCGGGGTACTGCAAATCGGGCAACGGGACTTTGAGGCCGGGGCGAGGCCCGATTTTACGAAGATCGAAGCCGTCCATCTTCCCGTGGTCGTAGGCGAGTCTGAATGCCCGCATACCATTCCCGATATCGAACTGCACGTTCAGGGGAATCGGTTTGAGTTTTACCTTCGTTCCGTCATGTGCGTAGCCGTAATCGACCGTGTCGGCGCCCGGATAGTCGTGGAAGAGATTATCGAAGCTTCGATTCTCCTGCACGATAATCACCACGTGCTTGATATGCGTTCGCGCCTGGGTGACGAACGCCCGCTCGGGCGAGAACAACCCGCACCCGGTAAGCGCGCTCAACAGCAACAACGCAACGAATCGACGAACCATCAACGAAGCACCCCATGGACGAGCGGGAACGCATAAACGTTTTCCCCATTCACCAGCAACAGCGTTTTTCCGACTAACACCGGCGGCGCGGTCGCGAACGGATCGGCGAACATCTTCACTGCTAACAATCGCCCGCTCCGCGCATCGATGCTATAGAAAAGCCCGGCTGCATCGCCGACGAAGAGCTTTCCGCCGGCAACGATCGGGCTCATCTTGATTGCGCCGTTCGAGCGAAAGCGCCAGCGGATCGCTCCGCTCGCCGGGTCGAAGGCGAGCACTTCATCGGAGGTCGGTATCGCTTGATAGTAGAGCCCGTTCGCGTAGGTTCCCGCGATCGCACGTTCGCTCGAACCAACTTTGCTGTACGGCCGCGCGTGTTTGCTGCGATAGCGCCAAAGCATCCGCCCCGTCCGCGCATCGAGCGCGGCAATAACCGCACGCGAGCCAAAACCGAAGCGCGCGCGATTGCCGACGACGCCACTGAGAAAGAGCCGCCCGTGCGCGTAGGTCGGCGCGGAATCGCAGTTCCCGTAGGGTGCGCGCCAGAGAATGCGCCCCGTGCTCGGAGCGAGTGCGAGGCTCTGCGCGCGGCGCATCGCATGCGAGCAGACCGAAACGAAGAGCGTTCTCGAGGCGACGTTCGCCGAGGCCATCGTCGCGATACCGCCGAGGCTGCGTTGCCAGAGCGCGTGGCCCTTCTTCAGCGAAAGCGCGTATGCATGCGCGTCGCCGTTGGCGAAGATGACGCGCCCATCGGCAATCGCCGGCGAGGGCATATCTTCGCCCGCCGTACGATAGACCCATCGGCGCGCTCCGGTGGCGGCATCGAATGCGAGCAGGTGATCGCCCGCCGGCCGCCCCCAGAAATCGATGGTTTTGCCGGTCTGCGCACCACCGGCGTACACGAAACTTTTATTCGTCCCACCCGATGCGCCGTTGCGCCCGGTCCCAAATACGACCAACCCATCGCCGACGACCGGCGTGCTCATCACGATATTATCGGCACGATGCTTCCACGCAATCTTCCCGGTCGCGAGATGTAACGAGACGAGATCGCCGGAGAAGGTGTCGAGAAAAACGCGCCCGCCGACGACCGCAAGGCCGCCATTAATCCGCGCCCGCGCGTCGAATTTCCAGCGCACGCGCAGCGCCCCGCGTGCGACGACCGCGTTGTGCGCCGCGTTGCTTTGGTACTGCGGCCAGATTCCCGCTAGCGCGGCGACGTGCGGTGCGCTGCGCGCACAGGCGCAGAGCAGCGCCGCTGCCGCAACGAACGCCGCGCCTCCACGAAAATTACAGCGCAACCTGTCGAATCGCGTTTGAATAGGTGTCGGTGACAATGAGGCTCTTGAGCGCCGGATCGTAGACCAACTGCGTCGGGGTGTTAAAGGCCGCCAGCGGGCCGAAGCCGTCGACGAGCCCGAAGCGACGCGTGTTCGACGCGACATTCGCAACCGTCGTCACGACGCCCGAGAGGGTGACCTGTCGGATCGCACTATTGAAGGTGTCGGAGACGTAGAGATCGCCGGTGTCGGGGTCGTACGCGATCCCGCGCGGATTATTGAACGTCGCGGTCGTCGCGGTGCCGTCGGCAAATCCGCAGGCCGTCGGCGAGACGCCGACGAGCGTCGAGACGGTGTACGGCGATACGGTCGATATCTGACGAATTGCGCAGTCCGCGGAATCGGTCACGTAGAGGTCGCCGTTGGTGGGATCGAACGTAATCCCGATGGGGTCATGAAAGGTCGCGACGCTCCCACTACCGTCGGCGTAGGTGGTGCCTCCCGGCTTACTGCTGCTGCTGCTACTGCTACTGCTACTGCTACTGCCGCTGCTGCTGCTGGTGCTGGTGCTGCCGGAGTTCCCTGGAGAGCGCGAGCCGGCGATCGTTCTCACCGCGTACCCGGGAACAGCGATCGCTCGTATCTCGTTGTTGAACGTATCGGCCACGTAGAGCGTTCCGGTCGTTGGATTGACGGTAATGCCGAGGGCGGCTCGAAACTTCGAAGCGGTTCCGACAGCATTGTGGTTTCCGCAATAGCGCGACGGAGCGGCGCCCGCGACGGTCGTCACCGTGTACGGTGCGGTCGGGCTCACGGAGCGAATCGCGCAATTCCCCGCATCGGTGACATAGAGGTTTCCGTCGACCGGATCGTACACGATTCCAGAGGGCTTGGTAAAACGAGCGGTCGAACCGGCACCGTCGACAAACCCCGTGGTGCGCGTCGGAGGGGTAGGGCCGGCGATCGTCGTGACGACACCTGCCGGGGTCACCTGGCGTATCGAGCTGTTCCTCCCATCGATCACGTACAAATCGCCGTTCGCCGAATCGTAGGCAACGCCCCGAGGTTGATCGAATGCCGCCGCAGCCCCCGTGCCATCGGCAAAGCCGCGGGTCGCCGAACCGGCGAGCGTGCTCACCAGCACGGTTGCGACCAGCGAGAGATGAAAATTGACCGGGCTGCCCGCTACTGCAGCGGTCGGCGTTGCAACGACCGCCAACGTCGCGCTCCCCGCACTCGTCGACGACAGCGTGTATTCATTCAGGTTGGTGGTGGAGGGCGCGCTTACTGCGATGCCCGAACCGCTGCTCGCGCCGGTAACGCTCACCTGTAGCGTCGGCGAACCGGGGCCGACGATCGGGTTGCCGTCGGCATCGAGCGCTTCAACGAGAATCGGCGCCTGGGTGCTCTGTGCGGCGAGAAACATGAGCCCGAGCGTCGGGTTCAACGACATCGTGTTCGCGGGGGCCGCGGGGTAGACGGCGATCGAGGCGGGAACGCCGGCGAGCACGACGGGAACGTTCGGGCTCTGCCCGGCAACGAACGTCACGCTAATGCTATTGACCGAAAGACTATGCCCTGCAGCGTTGGGCTGATCGAAGGTGTCGATGGTGACGGTGTGCGCGCCCGCACTCGCACTGAGCGTCACCGTGCAGAGCAAGGGGTATGCGGTGCCGGAGTTCGAGCAATTCGGCGAACTCGGCGAGAGATTCTGCACCGTCGGCGTACCGCCGTCGATCGCAACGCTCACCGATTGCGTTGCAGGGGAGACGTACGCGGGGGCGCGCCCCGTCGCCGCACTCTTCGGCGGAATATTGAGTTGTAGTTTTACCGATCCGATCGATGCCGGGCCCGGAGGTTGCGCGTTTGGAACGAGCGACGAACCCGATGAGCCGCCTCCGCCTCCGCAGGAAACCACGATAACGGCAATGGCGAGCCCGGCAAGCGGACGAACGATCGATTTCATAGCTGCACCTGCACGATTGAAGTATTTCTTTCGTCTGAAACGTAGAGCGCGTTTGTCGCAGCGTCGTACGCGACGCCATAGGGATATCCGAACCGCGCTGCAAATCCGAAGCCGCCCGAAGCGCCGAAGGTTGGTGTCGGCGGAGTCGAGCCGGCGATCGTGGTGACCACCCCCGCGGGAGTCACCTGGCGGATCGCCTGATTCGCAGCGTCGACGACGTAGAGGTTTCCATCCGTGCTGTCATACGTTATGCCGTATGGATAGCTGAAACTCGCCGCGCTCCCGCTACCATCGGTGAAGCCTAAAGTCGAGGTCGGAGGCACCGGGCCGGCGATCGTCGTCACGACGTAGCCAGGTACCGTCACTTGCCGAACCCGATATCGGTCCGTTACATAGAGACTCTGATTGACCGAGTCATACGCGATGCCTTGACTCGAGTAAAATTGCGCTGCCGTACCGGTTGCGTCGACCGTGCCGCACGATACCGTCGGCGGCGGAGCACCGGCAACGGTCGTCACGACGCCCGCGAGCGTCACCTGCCGAATCGCACAGTTGTCCGTATCGTTGACATAGAGATCGGAATCGGTGGGATCGTAAACGATACCGCCGACATGGGCGGCAAATGCTGCGGCGGAGCCGGTTCCATCGGCGTAGCCGCAGGTCGTTCCGCCGGCGAGCGTCGTAACGACGCCGCTCGGGGCGATCTGTCGGAGGCCGCAACCGGATCCGGAATCGATTGCGTAGAGATCCCCATTCGCGGGGTCGTACGCTAGCGCATTGGGATACTGGAAGAGCGCTCCATTCCCCGTCCCATTGGTATTGCCGCATGTGTTCTGGGTCGGCGGGAGCGTGCCGTATGGCGTGCTGACCACGCCGGCGGTCGTCACCTGCCGAATCGAGCAGCCATAGGTGTCGGCAACATACAGATTCCCGTTTGCAGTGTTGACCGCAACACCGGCTGGGTTCGTGAACGCCGCAGCAACGCCGGTGCCGTCGGCATACCCCCCGCCGTTGAGACCGCCTCCCGCAATGACGGAAGAATAGACGGTTGCATCGAGCGAGACGCTCGCGTTTAGCGCGCTCCCTGCCGATGCGGCGCCCGGAGTCGCGACGAGCGAGAGCGAGGCGGTTCCGAAGCCGGTCGACGAGAGGGTAAAGGCGTTGGGGTTGCCGCTTGCAGGCGCAACGCTCAGCCCCGAACCGGAGCTCGCGCCCGACACGCTCGCCGAAATCGTCGGGGCACCGGGGCCGAGAATGAGGTTGCCGTCGGCGTCTTGGGGCAGCACGATGACGGTATGCGGAACCTCACCGGTAAATTGGAAGCCGGCGCTCCCCGAACCGACGATCTGCGCGTCGCCGCTGCCCGGTTCGACGAGCAGGCTCGCCGGAACCCCGGCGAGGGTCAGGTTGACGACGTTGGCTTGATTCGCAACAACCGTGAATGGCGCACTGTTGGTCGAGAGCACGTTCCCGGCCCCGGCGAGGCCATCGAAGGTTTTAATGGTGAACGTATGTGCCCCCGGCGTCAGGCTCAGCGCATAGGTGCAGGTGAGCGGCGAGAGCGGCGCCGGGACGCTGCAGTTCGGTGAACCCGGCGTAACGTTCGAGACGGTCGGCGTACCGCTATCGACCTGTATCGAGATCGACTGCGTGGAGGGCGAGACGTAAGCCGGCCCGCGGCCCGTGCCGCTGCCCGTTTTTGGCGGCACCTTAATGACGAACTGGGCATTCGTACCAGTTGTCGCCCCCTGCGAGGCACCGGGGAGTACCGCATGCGACGATGCTCCCCCGCCGCACCCAACGAGCGAGAACGCAAGAACAGCCGCAATGCTCACACGAACGATCATGCTATGCCAATCCCTTTCCTCTATTGTCGAACCGGGCATTTATACTGGTATCCTCCTTCTCCTGCTCCTCCCTTGCCCCACCGCCGCCACCCGCCGCGGGCGTAACACTCCGGCACGAGGGCGGTAGTACCCCCTGAAAGGAAACATCGCGAGGTAGATGGTGGCGGAGGCAACGAGCGACGAAGCACTCGTCGGACTCGTTCGAGCGGGGGACCGCGAAGCGTTTGCGGGGTTGGTGGAGCGCTACAAGCGCGGCATCGCCAACTTCATCGGTGCCTCGGTCCGAAACTCGGCAGATGCAGCCGACCTCACGCAGGAGACATTCCTGCGGGCGTACGCGCACCTGGGCTCCTTCAACCCCAGCCTCGGCAAGTTCTCGACCTGGATCTACCACATCGCCCGCAACGTCGTGCGCACGCACCTGGGAAAACAGCAGCGCCGCCCGGCGACACAGGAGATGCCCGAAGACCAGACGCTCGAGAACGCCATCGCCGACCCCTCGCGAGAATCCGACCCAGCCGAAGGCATCCTCCGCAGCGAGGCCGAGCGCGAATTGCGTGCGGCGTTAGCGGAGCTGCCGGAAAGAACGAGGACCGTCTTGGCACTGCGCTACTTCGACAACCTGGAATACCACGCGATCGCGGCTGCGCTCGGGCTCTCGCTCGGGAACGTCAAGACGCTCATTCACCGCGGCAAAATCGCGCTTGCGCAACGCATGCGCAATCGCGAAAACGTCGCCCTCGACACCGTCAAAGCCAAAGGAGGCTACCGTGCGCTGCTCCTCGTGTAATAACGATCTCGATCGTTATCTGGAAGGGACGCTCTCGCCGGCGCGCATGCGCGCCGTTGCCGAGCACCTGCGTACGTGCGACGAATGCCGCGCAACGCTCGACGAACTCAAAGTGATCGACGCATTGCTCGCGACGA
>JABEUX010000044.1 GCA_013044185.1 Vulcanimicrobiota bacterium
CCGTAGAGCAGCCATCCCGCAAAGATCGAGGGAACGATGAGGATGGCGACCGGGAGATTCATCAACCACGCCGGCGCGTGATGCTGCTCGTGCCCATCATCGGAGGCGTGCGCCGTCGTCCCGGCAAATTCGGGGTGGCGAATACCGAGTTCCGAGGGGTCGATATCGCCGCGATACTTCCCGAAGAACGTTACGAAGAGCATCCGGAACATGTAGTACGCCGTCATGCCCGCAGTGAGGATGCCGACGGCATAGAGCCAGGGGTGTCCGTGGTCGAGCACGCCTTGGATGATGGCATCCTTACTAAAGGAACCGCTTAGCCCAGGAATACCGCAGATCGCCAGCACGCCGACGAGCATCGCGATGAACGCGAACGGCAATCGCTTGCGCAGCCCCCCCATCCGTCGAACATCCTGTTCGTTCGAAAGTGCGTGAATGATTAAACCTGAAGCGAGGAAGAGCTGCGCCTTGAAAAATGCGTGCGTGAAGAAATGCGCGACGCCCGCTTCGTACGCGCCGACGCCGACGCCCATAATCATGTAGCCGATCTGCGACATCGTCGAATAGGCGAGGATGCGCTTGATATCCCACTGCACCATTCCCAAGATCGCCCCGACTAGCGCCGTCACGCCACCGATCGTCCCGACGAGGAGTTGCGCGTTTCCGTCGTGCGACCAGAGCGGCGCACAGCGCGCGATGAGATAGACGCCCGCAGTCACCATCGTTGCGGCGTGGATGAGTGCCGAGACCGGCGTCGGGCCCTCCATCGCATCGGGGAGCCAGGTATGCAGCGGAACCTGCGCCGATTTCGCCGCCGCACCGATAAAGAGCGAGATGCAGATTGCGAGCAACAAGGTCGGCCCGTAGGTATCGGCGGCGGCAAAGGCATTGCCGAAACCGATCGAGCCCGTCTTCTGCACGATAAGGAAGATCGCAAACATGATGCCGACGTCGCCTGCGACGTTAATAACGAATGCTTTGCGCGCCGCGGCGACCGCTGCCGGCTTATAGAACCAGAAGCCGATCAGGAAATAGGAAGCGAGGCCGACGAGCCCCCAACCGACCAGGAGCCCGACGAAGTTATCCGAGAGCACCAGCGTCAACATCGCGAACAAGAAGAAATTCATGTACGCGAAGAAGCGTGCGAACGCCGAATCGCCCTCCATGTACCCGATCGAGTAGAGGTGGATGAGCGCACCGACGCCGGTGATGATGCAGGCCCAGAGAAGCGAGAGCGGATCGAGCAAGAGCCCGAGATGGAAGCCCGGCATCCAACGAACCAATGGCTGATCCGCGCCGAGCGCGCCGTTGAGGCTCTGCGTTCCGGCACCCCACGAAGCGAGCGTGAGCCCGAAGGCAACGAAGGCGAACGCGGTGGCGAGCCAGCCTGCCGCGCGTTTGAGTTGCGGGCCGAACGCCCAGCAAAGAACCGCACCGAGGAGCGGCAGCAGCCAGAGCGCGACGAGCAGCGGATAGCTGCCGACGACGCCCATTACGTGTTCGGGATTAGCCATGCAGCACCCGAACGTCGTCGACGTCGACCTGCGGCGCCGATCGGAAGACGACGACCACGATCGCCAGGGCGATCGCGGCCTCCGCCGCCGCAACGGTGATCACCAAGAAGGCAAAGATCTGCCCCGCATTATTGAGCCAGGCGCGTGCAAAAACGATGAACGCCAGGTTCGCCGCATTGAACATCAACTCGATGCTCATCAGCATAACGAGCGGGTTCCGTCGAGCGACGGCGCCTGCAAGTCCGATAAAAAAAAGTATCGAAGCCAACGCTTCATAATCGAAGATCGGCACGCCGGCGAAGGACGTCGCCATTATTTACCCTCCCGAAGGATCGCTTCGCGTAATGCGCGGCGCGACTGCTCGGCGCGACGACGCGTGGGAACGTACGGAGTGAGGTCGCCCGCGAGCAAGACGACGCCGACGACGGCGACCATCAAGATCAGGGCGGTAATTTCGAAGGGCAGCAGCCGCGATAGGAAGAGCGCTTGCCCGAAATCGCCGATACTGCCGAAGACGTTTCCGCGCCCGACCGCCCCTAACGGTGAATGCGAGGCAATCGGCACGATTGCCGGAGCATGAGCGGCGGCGATCGCCGTAGCGACGAAAGCGATTGCTGCCAATGCCGCAGCGGCGGCGGGCGCGACCGGAACGCGATCGCGCCCCAGCACGATCGGCGCGATACCGCTATTGAGCAGCGCGATCACGAACACGAAGAGCATCAAAATTGCTCCCGAATAGACGATGATCTGCATCACGGCGAGAAACTCGGCGTGCAGGATCAGATAGGTCGTCGCGAGCGCCGCAAAGTTCAAGAGCAACGATACGACGCTGTAGATCGGCTTCCGTGCGGTTACCGTCCAGAGCGCGCTGACGATCAATACGACTGCGATGATCCAAAAGGGAATCACCCGGCTAACCCCTTTCGTTCGGTCTTGAGTACTTCACCGCGATGCGTCGCAGAGTAGCCGCGGTCGACGTTCGTCGTCGATTTCACCTCGGCGACCCGGCCGAGATCGGCCGGAATCCCGTTCGGGCGCTCGTCGGGCGGCGTTCCCACCCCGGCATCGCTCGGTACGAGCAGGCGATCTTTCGAATAGACGAAGGCGCCGCGGCGATAATCGGCCATCTCGAAGCGCGGCGTCAGCACGATCGCATCGGTCGGGCACGCTTCTTCGCAGAGCCCGCAGAAAATGCAGCGGAGTTCGTCGATCTCGTAGCTCGCGGCATGGCGTTCTCCCGGCGAAACGCGAGCGTCGGGCGCATTCTCCGCACCGATAACGGTGATCGCATTCGCCGGACAGGCGCTCGAGCAGAGCTCGCAACCGATGCAGCGCTCTTTCCCGTCGGCGTAGCGACGGAGTTCGTGCAGGCCGTGAAAACGCGGCGCGTGCTGTTTCTTGATGCTCGGGTATTCGATCGTCGGGCGTTTGACGAACATGTATTTGAACGTGATCCCAAACCCTTGGAGAATCGCGCCGACGTTAAAAAGGTGTTTTCGCATTCGATCGTTCCCGCCTTAGTGAAGCGCGACCCACGCCGCAGTAGCGACGAGGTTGAGCGTGGCGAGCGGCAGCAACACCTTCCACCCGAACGTCATCAGACGGTCGTAGCGAAAGCGCGGCAACGTCGCGCGTAACCACATGTAGAAAAACATGAACGCCCCAACCTTCAGGACGAACCAGCCGATTCCCGGCAGCAGCGTCAGGCCGAACGGCGCGTTCCAGCCGCCCAAGAAGAGCAGCGTCGCGATGCACGAGATGGTGAGCATGTTCACGTACTCGGCGATAAAGAACGAGCCGAAACGGAGCCCCGAGTATTCGGTATGAAAGCCCCCAACCAGTTCGGTCTCCGCCTCGACGAGGTCGAACGGCGTGCGATTGGTCTCGGCGACCGCGGTAATAACGTAGATGATAAAGCCGAGCGCCTGCGGGATCAGGAACCACACGCGCTCTTGGGCGTTGACGATGCCGGTCAGCGAGGTCGTCCCAGCGAGCATCAAGACCCCGACAAACGAGAGCGACATCGAGAGTTCGTAGGAGATCATCTGCGCCGTGCCGCGCACGGCGCCGAGCAGCGGAAACTTCGAACCCGAGGCCCAGCCGCCGAGCGATATGCCGTAGACGCCGATCGACGAAATCGCCATTAAAAAGAGAATGCCGGCGTTGACATTGCCGATCGCCCACGGCGAGCCATCGCCGTTGGCGCCGAACGGAATGATCGCATAGACGGCAAACGCCGTTAAGAGCGAGATAAAGGGTGCGAGGCGATAGATCAGCGGGTCGGCGGTCTTCGGCGTGAGATCTTCCTTGAGAATCAACTTCGCCGCATCGGCCGCCGGCTGCAGTAGCCCCCACGGCCCAACGCGATTCGGCCCGGGACGCAATTGCATCCACCCGAGAATTTTGCGTTCGAAGAGCATCGCGTAAGCAAACGTGGTAACGACGACTGCGAGCAGCACCGCCGATTTTACGAGCACGATCAGCATCGCTTACGCCTCCACCAGCGCATCGGCGTGCCGAATCTTTTCGACGCGCACGCGCGAGCGTTCGGCGAGGGCGTTCGCAGCGGCGTCGGAGAGCCCAGCGATCGCCACCACCTCCCCCGGTGCAAGCGAATCGCGCACCTCCGCGAGCAGATCGTGGAGGGTTCCGCCGGAGCCGACGAGATCGACGTAGTCGCCGGTGCGAATGCCGAGCCGTTCGGCATCGGCGCGCGCGAATGCCGCCTCCGGTAGCGGCCGAAGCGCGGCGATACGCTCGTCGTTCGCGATCGTCCCACCCCCGGCGAATGCGTGGTGCGTCACGCGGAGCAGCAGGCCATCGCCGAGCTCGCTCTCTTTAGCGGTTCCGGCAAAGCGATCGTCGCCGAAGGCGATCCCAACCGGCAATGCAGCCGCGGCGGCGATCGTCGCGCGTTCGATCTCTTCGGTATCGGGGAGTTCGATCTCCAACGCACGCGCGAGCCCCGTAACGATCTCGAAATCGCTGAGGACGCCGTCGGGCGGAGCGAGCGCAGCCGCCGTCGGCAGTACGTCGCCCGCGAGATTCACCACGCTGCCGCTCTTTTCAAAAGCACCGGCAGCCGGCAGCACCAAGGAGGCCAACTTCGCCGTTTCGGTCATGAAGAGCTCGGTTACCACGAGAAAGCCAACAGCCTGTAACGCGTCGCGCACGCGAGCGCCATCGGCGGCGTTGAGCGCGGGGTTCGCACCGAAGATCGCCAGCACGTCGAGCTTCCCGGCGAGTGCATCGGCACAGATGCCTTCGAAATCACGCCCCGTGTCGGCGATGTGATAGCCAGGGCCCGAGAACGGCAACATTCCCATCGCTTCGGCACCGCGCGCGTTCCCTTGTTCGCCGGAGATGTAGGTCAGCAACGTCCGCCCCTCGCGATCGAGCGCGGCGAAGGCGGCGCGAGCGAGCGCGCTATCGACGCCATCCCAGAGCAGCGCGACGCGCGTAACGTTCGCTGGAATCGCGGCGGCGGCGGCGGCAACGTCGGCGACATCGAGGTGCGGCATCGTCGGCGCGGCTTCGTGCGAGGCGACGCGGATAAAGCGCGCACCGTGGCGGACCGCTTTCCGTACGCGCAGATCCATCACCGGCGCGAGTTGCGCGGGGGACTCGCCGATAGTGACGATTGCGCCGGCACGTTCGAGATCGAGCAGCGTGCCGCCCGAACTTCCCGGTGTCGCCTGCCGCTGCCGGCCGGTACGCCAATCGATATTTTTCACGCCGAGCGCGCGCATGCTGCGCGCGAGAAGATAGGCTTCTTCGTTGGTCAGCCGGCCACCGCCGAGCGCAGCGATGCTCTCGGGGCCGCGTGCGGCGAGCGCCGAACGAATCGCCTTTGCCCAAATCGCAAAGGCATCCTCCCAGCCGATCTGCATGAAGGTTCCATCGCGCCGCAACAATGGTTGCTTGATACGCTCGGGAGCATCGATGTAGCCGACGTTATAGCGACCGCGATCGCAGAGCCACCAATCGGAGACGGCGTCGTCCCCCTCCACCGACATCGTCCGCAGCACCGTTCCGTTCCGGACGTCGACGTTCATGCGACAGCCGACCGAGCATTGCGTGCAGCTCGTTTCGGTGCGATGGAGATCCCACGGCCGCGATTTGAAGCGGTAGGTTTTCGATGTGAGCGCGCCGACGGGGCAGAGTTCGGTAACGTTGCCGGTAAAATTGTGGCGATAGGGATCGCCGGTCGCGGTCGCGATCATATCGCGATGTCCGCGATCCTTCAGCACGAGTTGGCGTTCGCCCGCGATCAAGTCGTCGAACCGCACGCAACGCTGGCAGACGACGCAACGCTCTTCGTCGAGCACGATCGTCGGCCCGAGATCGACCGCCTTCGGTTTGCTCGACTTCGGGTCGGCGAGATCGCTGCTGCCGCGCCCGTAGGCCATCGCATAATCCTGCAGATCGCACTCGCCGCCCTTATCGCAGATCGGACAATCGAGCGGATGATTGACGAGCAGCAACTCCAAAACCATCGCGCGTCCCTTTTCCACGCTCTCGCCGCGCGTTCGCACGACCATGCCCTCGGCGACCGGTGTATTGCAACCGATCTGCAGTTTGGGCATGCCTTCGACTTCGACCAAGCAGACGCGGCAGAGCCCGGCGGGGCCGAGCTTCGTATGGTAGCAGTAGACGGGGATCTCTTGTTTGACGAGCTTCGCAGCTTCGACGAGAAGCGTCCCTTTGCGCACTTGCAAGGGAACGCCGTCGATCGTGAGCGTGACGAGATCGCTCGTCGCCGGGGCTGAACTCATGCGGAGGCGACCTCTCGAAGAACGCGCGCTTCAAATTGTTCGGGGAAGCGCTGGAGTACCGATTTAAGGAAAGGTTCGATGGAGTCGCCGAGCGCGCACAGGTTTAACCCCGTGATCGTCGACGAAACGCGGCGCATCATTACGAGATCGCTCTCTAAGCCGCGCCCTTCAACGAAGCGATGGAGCACCGTTTCGAGCCAGTGTCCGCCTTCGCGACACGGCGTGCATTGACCGCACGATTCGTGCGCGAAGAAGCGGACGAGATTGAACGCACATTTGACGAAATCGGTCGTGTCGTCGAAAACGACGAACGCACCCGAACCGAGCATCGAACCGGCCGTCGTCATACTTTCGTAATCGTAGGGCAGATCGAGCTGCTCTTCAAAAATGCATGCCGACGAACCGCCGCCGGGTTGCACCGCGCGCAGCGTTCGCCCTTCGCGCAGGCCGCCGGCGATCTCGATGAGTTCGCGCACCGGAGTGCCGAGCGGCACTTCGTAGTTCCCGGGCTTACGCACGTGCCCGGAGATCGAGATGATTTTATAGCCCTTGCTGCGCTCGGTGCCGACGGCGGCAAACCACTCCGCCCCATTGCGGAGAATCGGAACGAGATAGGCGAGGGTCTCGACGTTGTTGACGACCGTCGGCATGCCGTAGAGGCCGGCGATCGCGGGAAACGGCGGTTTCAAGCGCGGCTCGCCGCGCTTGCCTTCGAGCGAATTGAGCAGCGCCGTCTCTTCGCCGCAGATATACGCTCCCGCACCGCGATGGATCGTCACCTCCAAATCGTAGCCCGTGCCGAAGAGGTTCTTTCCGACGAAGCCCGCGGCGCGCGCTTCTTCCAGCGCGCGTGAAAAAATTTCGAACCCGCCCTTGAATTCACCGCGGATATAGATAAACGCGTGGTGCGAGCCGATGCCGTAGGCACCGAGCAAGATCCCTTCGAGTACCAAATGCGGCGCGTATTCGAGCAGCATGTGGTCTTTGAACGTGCCGGGTTCCGCCTCGTCGCAGTTGCATACGAGGTAGCGCGGCTTATCGCCGGCGGGGAGAAAACTCCATTTTTTTCCGGTCGGAAACCCGGCGCCGCCACGGCCGCGCAGCCCCGAACGTTCGGCGAGGTCGAGGACCTCGCTCGATTTGAGTTCACGCACGGCGCGCTCCCACTCTCGATAGCCGTCCCGCTGCCGATAGATCGCGATATCGGTAAGGTCGACCTCGCCGATGCCGTCGGTAAGAACTTTCACGACCGGCATTATTCTTCGATTACCTCCGCCACGAGTTTTGCATCTTGCACGAGCCGTTCGTTCGAACGCGCGCGCATCGCCGGGGCATCGTCGCGCAGCACGAAGCGGTCGAGCATGATGATGCCGCTACTGTCGCCGAGGCCGCCGGGATTATTCGGCGAGGATACGCCGAGCGCACCCGCTGCCTTTCCACCGCGCGAGACTTCACGATCCTGTTTGACGCTCCAGGTTTTCTCGGGAGGCTCGCTCTGCACCATCGGCGCGACTGAGAACGTTCCCGCACGCATCGCCGCGATCATATCGTCGATCGCCTGCGGCGTGAGATCGTAGATAAACTCGAGGTTTACTTGCATGCAGGTCGCGCGGTCGCAGGAAGCGAGACATTCGACCTCTTCGTAGGAGAATAGGCCGTCCTCGGTGGTTTGAAGGTGCCCGATGCCGAGCTTCTCACGAAAGTACGCCATGATATTCTCGGCGCCATTAATCGTGCAGGAAAGGCCGCGACAAACTTGGAGCACGTATTTGCCGACCGGCTTCCGGAAGAACAGCGAGTAGAACGAGACCGTGCTCTCCACCACCGCCGGCGTCAAGCCAAGCAGATCGGCGGTAAAGCGCATCGCTTCGCGGCTGGTATACCCTTCGTGCTCTTGGAAGAGATGGACGATCGGCAAGAGTGCCGAGCGCGGCTCTTCGTAGCGCGCGACGATCGCTTCGCACTGCGGGCGGAGCCGCTCTGCTAACGAAGGAAAATCGAGCTCCCGTTGCGTCATCGATCGACCTCTCCGAAGACCGGGTCGAGCGAGCCGATCATCACGACGAGATCGGCGATAAGATTCCCCGGTGCGATATGTTTGAGCACTTGCAAGTTATAGAGCGAGGGTGGGCGCGTCCGTATACGATACGGGCGGTTGCCGCCGTCGCTGACGATATAATATCCGAGTTCGCCGCGCGGCGATTCCACCGATGCGTACGCATCGCCGGGTGGAATGCGGAAGCCCTCGCTGACGATTTTGAAATGGTGGATCAACGCTTCCATCGAGAGCGCGATCGTCTCTTTCGGCGGGGCGGCAATTTTGGGATCGTCGATCATCACCGCACCGGGGGTATCGAGACGTTTCCGAACCTGTTTGAGAATCTTGTAGGATTCTTCCATCTCGTCGAGGCGCACGAGGAAGCGCGCGTATGCATCGCCCTCCGTCCGCGTCGGCACGTCGAATTCGTAAGTTTCAAAGCCGCAATACGGGAACGCGCGGCGGACGTCGTAGGCGATCCCCGAGGCACGGAGCGCCGGCCCGGTCACATTCCAGCGTACCGCCTCTTCGGGCGTTAAGGTGCCGACATCGATGGTACGATCCTGGAAGATCGGATTCGCTTGCAACAGACCGCGAAGATCGCGCATACGCCCCGGAAACTTCTCGAGCAACGCATCGAAACGGTCGAGAAAGCCCTGTGGCAAGTCGCCGTTGACGCCGCCGATGCGCACGTAGTTGGGGTGCATCCGCGCCCCACCCGCCGCTTCCTGAAGATCGAGTAGATTTTCGCGTAAGTCGAAGCAATAAAAGAATGCCGAGATCGCTCCAAGGTCGATGCCGTGCGTTCCAAGCCAGACGCAGTGCGAGGCGAGCCGAGTTAGCTCTGAAAAAAGCACGCGTATCGTCTGCGCGCGCTCGGGAATCTTCCCTTCGATGCCGAGCAATCGTTCGGCGGCGAGTGCGTAACAGAGCGCATTACTTTCCGGCGCCAGGTAATCCATCCGTTCGATGACGGTCTGTGCCTGCGTCCAGAACAGATTCTCGGCGGATTTTTCGATGCCGGTATGGAGATAACCGATCTCCGGCTCGGCCTTCACGACCGTCTCGCCTTCGATCTCCAGCATGATCTGAAGCACGCCGTGCGTCGAAGGATGCTGCGGCCCCATCGAGAGCACCATCGAATTGCCTTCGCGGCTGACGACCTCGGGGCTCATCGGTTCGGGCGGCGTTGTCGGCCGTGCCGTCGTACTCACTTTTCGTTCTCCCGGGCGGAGCGCTCGCGCACCGCTTTTACCTGTGCCTGCAGCGCTTCGAGCGTGCGCCCCGAGGGCGGCGCTCCGGCGACGACGTTACTCTTGAGCGCGAATGCGGGGCGCGGCGCACGTTCGCGCGCGGGGCCGCGCAGCGGATAATCTTTGCGTAACGGATGCCCCTCCCAATCGTAGGGCATCTGAATGCGGCGGAGATCTTCGTGGCCGGTGAACGTAATGCCGAAGAGATCGAAGACCTCGCGCTCCGCCCAATCGGCGCTCGGCCAAATATCCATCACGCTCGGGCAGACGGGCTGCGCGCCGTCGATCCCGCAGAGCACGCGGATGCGTTTGGGCGTTCCAACCTCGGCGACGGTACTCGCCTTCAGCGGCATCGCGAGGAGATGATAGACGACGTCGAAACGCGGAGCGCGTTCCGGGTAATCGACCGCACCGAGATCGAGCAACATCGAATATCCGGCGGCGTGCAGCTCTTCCATCGTGGCGCGCAATGTGGCGACCTCGATGCGACGAATTTCGGCGTCACCAACGTCGGCGCGGAGGCTCGTGGGATCGGTTGCCAATCCGGTAATCGAAGGCGTGTGTGTGCTCGGCATTCGGGTCTTTCTTTTTGCGCTCGAACGTGTGCTAACCGCGTGCGAGGACGCCGCCGCGCCCGCCTTCGCGAATCTGTTGTTGGATGAGATTGACTGCGTAAAGGAGACCGTCGGGGGTCGGCGGGCAACCGGGAACGTAGACGTCGACGGGGATAATCGTATCGACGCCCTGCACGATCGCGTAGTTATCGAAGACGCCGCCCGAACTCGCGCACGCGCCCATCGAGATCACCCATTTCGGGTCGGCCATCTGGTCGTGAAGGCGTTTGACGACCGGCGCCATTTTCTGCGCGACGCGCCCGGAGACGATCATCAGGTCGGCCTGGCGTGGCGAACTGCGAAAGACCTCGGAGCCCAAGCGCGCGATATCGTACTCCGGCGCGGTCACCGTCATCATTTCGATCGCGCAACACGCGAGCCCCATCGTTAACGGCCATACGCTCGAACTCTGCGCCCAACGCGCGACGTCGTCGAGCTTCGCTAAGAGAAAATGCCCCGGCCCTACTTCCACGCTAAACCTCCGCGCTTCCAAACATACGCGTATCCGATGCCGAGGACGACGATAAAAACCACCATCTCGAGCAGACCGAAGAGTTTGAGCGCATGCAGCTCGACGGCCCAGGGATAGAAGGATGCAGCTTCGACATCGAAGACGACGAAGAGCATCGCGATTAAATAGAAGCGCACGGGAAAGCGCCCCGATACCGACGATGTCGGTTCGACGCCACATTCGTACGCTTCGAGTTTGAGCGGGTTCGGCTTGCGCTGCGCGAGCAGTCCGGGAAGCACGGTGAAGAGCAAGGCTGCAGCGAGCGCGACTGCCAGAAAGATCGCGACCGGTAGGTACGGATTCATTGCAAACCGATGTTTTTGGCGAGCCCCCCAGGGAACCCTGGCGAATGGCGGCGTATCGTCGTAAATATGCAGCGCACGCTCGTCATCGCCTTCCTCGTTCTCACCGCGATCGGCAGCAGTTGCTCGCCGCCGCCAAATGTCGTAGGCGTCCAATCGTACGGCACCGTCGTCGGCCGCGTGCTCGACGCAACCACCAACCTCCCGATTCCCGAGGCGCTCGTCTCGGTCGGTTCGCTCTACACCGCGACCGCCGACAAAGAGGGCGGCTTCGTTCTCACCGGAGTGCCGATCGGCAACCAGGTGGTGCAGGTTCACGCACCCGGCTACACCTTCGTCTCGAAGCGCATCTTCGTGTTGCAGAACAAGACGGCGAACGCTCGCTATCTCCGCCTGGTGCCGGCAGCGCTTCCGGCCGGCGAGGCGACCCTGCCGCCTCCGGGAACCCCGAGCCCGAGCCCGGAGCCCTCGACGAGCGCCTCCCCGGAGCCCTCCGCGACTCCCTCGCCCACGGTATCGGCAAGCCCAAGCCCGTAGGGCGCGATTCGTGCGCCGCGCACCCCGCGGCTCTTGTCGTTTGCACGCGCGCGCGTGATAGAGTGGGTGAAAGGAACTCTGCATGAGCGTTCAGCCTTGGGAACCACCGATCGCACGGCTTACCGGAGCCCTGGAACAGATCGCCGACCGGCTCGACGGGCTCGACCGCCGCGTTGACGGCATCGACCGGCGCCTCGACGGCTTCGAACAACGCATGGATCATCGTTTCGCGCAGATCGACGCGCGCTTCGCGCAGGTCGACGCGCGCTTCGCGCAGATCGACGCGCGCTTCGCGCAGGTCGACGCGCGCTTCGCGCAGGTCGACGTCAAGTTCACCTGGCTCATCGGCATCGTTATCGGCACTTGGGTCACGACGATGCTCGCAATCCTTTTGCACCGATAAGCGGCTACCCAAGCCCTCGGGCACGAGCGACGAAACCTCGCGAGTGTAGCGGGAATGCGCTAGCTTGGTTTGGTATCTTCGCTGCATGCGCGTTCGCTTATTCCCCCTTGCGGCCGGCTTCTGCATTGCGGGGCTCGCTCTTATTACGGCCTGCGGTGGAGGCGGAGGCGGATCCAACCCTCTGCCGGGCGGTGGTTCGACGCCGACCCCGGTATCGAGCCCCGGAATCACCCCAAGCCCCGTCCCACCCACGACGAACGCCTCGGGCGTGGTCGTCAACGACGCCAACGGCCAGCCGCTCGCGGGCGTGCCGGTCAAACTGATGCCCTGGGCTCCCTGCGGAGCAACCCCGGCACCGGCCTCGATCACCCCGGAGAACGACGGCTGCCCAACGCCGCTGCCAAGCCCGCAAGCAACGACCAACCCGCAAGGACAATTCACGCTCAACGGTGCGCCCAACGGCCACTACTTGCTCGTAATCGGCACCGATAGCACGAATACGACCGACCCGGTGCAGGCGACGGTTCACGACAACATCACGCTCTCGGGTGGGAATCAGACGTTGCTTGCGCCGACGTTGCCGCCGGTGCCGACGATTACGCCGCAGCCCTGGGAGACCAATGGCGAGTATCGCCTTGCAACGCTCGACGCCACGAGTGAGACCCCGTGCTTCGTCGATTGGCAGCAAGAGCGCGCTGCAAACGGACTTGCAGCGGGAAGCATCGACGAGTGGCTGCTGGAGAACGTGCGCGCGATCAACCTATATAAACAAAACCCTAATCGTGTTGGACTGCCGTGGCCGGGAAATGCGTTCGGTGCCCTCACGACGGGAGGATGGAGCAGCGGCGGCACGAGTTGTTCGGATGGAGTTTCCGCTTCATTTGCGCCAGGAGCAAGCATATATACGGTTGATCCGCGCACGGAATGGTTCGCGGGGCAGTACCTCACCGGATCGAGCAGCGTGTCGGTAGAGGAGAGCGCCGAGTTCCCCATCGACCCGCGCTCGTTCACCGATCCGAAC
>JABEUX010000045.1 GCA_013044185.1 Vulcanimicrobiota bacterium
GCGAATTTCGAGATCGCGCATCGCGATCTGCAGCCCCGAACCGAGATGCGTGAATTCACGAATCGCTTCGAGGCGCGCCTTTGCATCTTCGGTGAGCACTTTATGCCCCTGATAGAGCAAGTAACAGTACGCTTGATGATTCGAACGCCCGACGCGCCCACGCAACTGATAGAGCTGCGCGAGCCCGAAGCGGTCGGCGTCGGAGACGATCATGGTGTTGACGTTGGGAATATCGATGCCGTTTTCGATAATCGTCGTCGCGACGAGCACGTCGGTCTCGCCGTCGATGAATTTCTGCATGATCGGCTCGAGCTCGCCCTCGGTCATCTGCCCGTGCCCGATGGCGATGCGCGCGCGCGGAACCAGTTGCTGCAGCGCGTTGGCGACGGCATGAATCGATTCGACGCGATTGTGCAAGTAATAGACCTGCCCGCCGCGGTCGAGTTCGGCGGAGATCGCTCGCGTGACGACGGCATCGCCGCCGGGCAGCACGACGGTTTTAATCGACATGCGATTTTTGGGAGCGGTCTGAATGAGCGAGAGATCGCGCACGCCCATCAACGACATGTGCAGCGTACGCGGAATCGGGGTCGCCGAGAGCGTTAGCACATCGACGCTGGTTTTGAGTTCCTTCAGCCGCTCTTTATGCATGACGCCGAAACGCTGCTCTTCGTCGACGACGATGAGGCCGAGATCGGCGAAGACGACATCTTTCTGCAGCAAGCGATGCGTGCCGATGACGATATCGACTTTCCCTTCGGCGAGCGCGGCGAGCACCACGCGCTGTTCGGCCTTGGTTTTAAAGCGCGAGAGCTCTTCGACGCGTAACGGATAGGCGGCGAACCGCGTGCTGAAGGTGCGGTAGTGTTGCGCGGCGAGCAGGGTGGTCGGCACGAGAATCGCTACTTGCTTTTTATCGGAGACCGCCTTAAACGCCGCACGGAGCGCGACTTCGGTTTTGCCGTAGCCGACATCGCCGCAGACCACGCGATCCATCGGGCGTTCGCGCTCCATATCGCTTTTCACCGCACTCACCGCGGTCGCCTGATCGGGCGTTACATCGTAGGGGAAGGCCTCTTCGAGCTCGCTCTGCCACGCACTATCGGGCGCGAACGAAAATCCGCGGCTCATCTCGCGTTCGGCGTAGAGTTCGACGAGCCCGTCGGCGATCGCGGCGAGTTGTGAGCCGACGCGCGCCTTCGTGCGCGCCCACTCGACGCCGCCCATCTTCGAAAGCCGCGGCGTCGCGCCGTCGCCGGCGGCGTACTTCGTCACCTGATGCATCTGCGTCACCGGCACCATCATGCGGTCGCTTCCGGCGTAATGCAGGTCGAGAAAATCTTGCGTGACGCCAAAGAGCGTCTCGCTGCGCAGGCCGACGTACTGCCCGATGCCGTGCACCGCGTGCACCACAAAATCGCCGACCTTCAGATCGGCGAGCGTCACCGGCACGCCTTCTTTCACCGCACGGAGCTTCACGCGTTTCGGCGGCGCACCGAAGATCTCACGATCGCCGAGAATGCGCAGCCGCTCGTCGGGAAGCGTAAAGCCTCCGTCGATCGATCCGTGCTCGATGCAGATGCCGCCCTCGGCGAGCGCGCGCGCCATCGGCAGCACCTCGATCCCCGCCGCGCTAAAGATCTCGCCGACGCGCGCGATACCGGAGGTGAGAATAACGATGCTCTCGCGGCGCGCGAGCGACTCGCGTATCGCTTCGAGGAAGAGCGTCATCTGCCGATTGTAGTGTTCGCTCGGGCGCGTCTCCACCACGATCGATGCGTCGATTTTCGGCAACCAGGCGGGCGCCTCGCCTTCGATCGCCCCCGGTAGCACCAGGCTTTGCAAGCGTTCGCAAGCGGCATGCAACGCATCGAGGCGCGGGTGCGGCGCTTCGATCTCGGCGAGCAGCGCGTCGTCGACGAATTCATCGCGCACGTCGAGCTCTTCGGCGGCCGCATCGGCGAGCAACGTACTGCGCGCACGCACGCGCTCTTCGTCGAGCGCGCTCTCGATCGCGCCGAGGGTCGCGGGTTCGACGAGTGTCAGTAACGCATCGTCGGGGAGATACTCGAAGAGCGTCTCGGGGCGATCGTAAGCGAAGGGAATCCATGCATCGGGGAGCTCTTCACCGCGTTCGAGGAACGCACGCACCGCGCGTTCGCGCGGGCCGTCGCCGCCGATCCGTTCGGCCACGTTGCTGCGGTAGATCTCGTCGCGTGGAATCTCGCCCCACGGCAGCACTTCGAGCGCTTCGAGCGGTGCGACGCTGCGCTGGCTCTCGATCCCGAAACTCCGGATGCTCTCGATCGTATCGCCGAAGAATTCAACGCGCGTCGGGCTCTCCGCAGTCGCCGCATAGAGATCGAGAATACCGCCGCGCACCGCGTACTGCCCGACCGCACCGACGATATCGGTGCGTTCGTACCCGAGGCGATGCAAGCGCCGAATCGTCGCTTCCCAACCCGGTTCTTCACCGACGCGCAGCTCGCTGCGCAGATCGCGCAGGACGGTTCGCGGCATAACGTACGAGCGCATCCCCGCGACCGAGGTGAGGACGAGCAATGGCGTGCCGGCATCGAGCGCGGCGAGCAAGGTGATGCGCGCGCTTCGCTCCGCCGGCGATTCGATACTGCCGAACGCCGCTTCGCGACCGCGATGCAAGAAGAGATCGGCGGCGCGCGATTCGCCGAGATAGCAGAGCAGATCGGCGTAGGCGCGCTCGGCGGCATCGGGGGTCGGCAGCAGCACGAGCGTCGGGCGCCTGCGCGCACGAAAGAGCGCGGCGAGCAGCGCCGGGCGCGCGGCGGGGATCGTTTCGTGCAACGCGACCGCGCCGATACCACGCTCGAACGCGGCGAGCGCAGGCGCGAGCGGGCCACGCTCCCCCGCGAGGCGGTCGAGCAGGGCGTCGAGC
>JABEUX010000210.1 GCA_013044185.1 Vulcanimicrobiota bacterium
CAAAAAGCAACCGCTCGCGACGATCCGCGAGGCATACGCCGCCGGGCTCCGCTCCTTCGGCGAGAACTATCTCCAGGAAGCCGCTGAAAAATTCGCCCCTCTCCGCGAGGAGGGGCTCGCCTTTGCGCTGCATTTTATCGGCCACCTCCAGAGCAACAAGGCGGCGAAGATTGCCGCGCTCGCGGATTGCGTTCAATCGGTTGACCGCGAGGAGGCGGCGAGCGCCCTCGAACGCGGGGCCGAGCGCGCGGAGCGGCTCCTGCCCGTGCTGCTTCAGCTCAATATCTCGCCGAGCGAGCGCTTCGGTTGCCTCCCCGCCGAGGCGCCACGGCTCGCCGAGCGGCTCCATGCCTGCTCGCACCTCCGCCTCGACGGCGTGATGGCCGTCGCCCCCATCACCACCGATCGTTCCGAGATTTCGGCGGCTTTCGAGCTCGCCGCAAAGACGTTACCGCTCGTAGGTGGAACAACACTATCGATCGGCATGTCGGGCGATTGGCGCGAGGCGGTTCGCGCGGGCTCGACGATGCTGCGAATCGGGAGCGCGCTCTTCGGCGCACGACCGAGTGCATGAAGGAGGTGACGGGATGAGCGTCTTTCAAAAAATCGGTTCGTTCTTCTCCGTACGCGAGGAAGAGGAAGAGTATTTCGACGAGGAGCCGGCGCATCCGCGCGTCGTTCCGATCGCGCACGGCGCCCAAGCGCAGCGGCGCAACGGCACCGAAGTTAGCGTCTATTCGCCGCGTTCGTATCAGGACGTCGTGGAGATCGCCGATGCCCTGCGCTCGCGCCAAGTCGTCATCGTGAATTTACAGAATGCCGACCGGGCGCTCCTACAACGCGTCGTCGATTTTACCTCCGGAGTCGCGTACACGATCGATGGGAAAATGCAGAAACTCGCCGAGGCGATGTACTTGATCGTGCCCGCGGGAATCACCGTCAATGCCGCCGGGCTGCGCGATTCGATGGCCGCCGACGGCGGACTCGACTTTATGGTGAATAGGGGATAAGCATGGAAAAAATCACGCCGATCGATATCCAACACAAGGAGTTCAAACGCGCGCTTCAGGGATACGACCGCACCGACGTCGATCGTTTTCTCGACGAGGTCATCGAGACGCTCGAGGACTACGCACAGGAGCGCGTCGCATTGCAAGCCGAGATCGCCGATCTCAAAGAGCGCATCTCGCATTTCAAAGCGATGGAAGAATCGTTGCAGAACACCCTCGTGCTCGCGCAACGCACCGCCGACGAGGTGAAGGCCTCCGCGCATAAGGAGGCCGATCTCATTCGCGCGCAGGCACGGATGGCCGCCGAGCGCGAGGTCGCCGGCTTCAACGATGCAATCTCCGAAGTTCGTCGCGAGGAACAGCACGCGCGCGATCACGCCGAAAAGGTGAAGAGCGAGCTGCGCAGCCTGCTGACGACGCACCTGGCGCTGCTCGACCGTACGCCGCACAACGGCGGCAATACCGTCGTCGTCACCGAGAGTATCTCGCTCGCCGTCGAAGAGCCCGCGCCGCCGCGCGCCGACGACACCACGCGCATCACGGTCTATTAAGCGTTGAAAGCGACGATCGCCGTATTGCCCGGTGATGGCATCGGGCCCGAGGTCGTGCGCGAAGCCGTTCGCGTTCTCGCGGTGGTTCGCCCCGATCTCGAGTGCAGCGAAGCGCCGGTCGGCGGCGCGGCGCTCCATGCGGGGCTCCCCGCGCTTCCCGATACGACGCGCGCGCTCTGCGAACGTGCCGACGCGATTCTTTTCGGCAGCGTCGGATTGCCGGAGTACGACGGCAAACCGCTCGACGCGCGCCCCGAGTACGCGCTCTTTTTGCTGCGTCGCGATTTCGAACTCTTCGCCAACGTGCGCCCGGTCCGCGTTTTCTCTGGGCTCGAATTCGCCTCGACCCTCAAGCCCGAGATCGTCAGCGGACTCGACTGCACGATCGTTCGCGAACTCACCGGCGGCATCTATTACGGCGAACCGAAGGAACAGCGCGTCGTCGACGGCGTCGAGTGCGCGGTCGACACGATGTATTACCGTGCGCCGGAGATCGAGCGCATCGCGCGCGTCGCCTTCGAGCTCGCGCGTACCCGCCGCTCGCACGTCACCTCGGTCGACAAACAGAATATTCTCGAGACCTCGCGCCTCTGGCGCCGCGTCGTAACCCGAGTTGCCGCAGAGTATCCCGACGTGAAGCTCGACCATCTGCTCGTCGATACCGCAGCGATGCAACTCGTTCGCAATCCGCGCGCCTTCGACGTTATGGTGATGGAGAATATGTTCGGCGATATTCTCTCCGACGAAGCGGCGATGCTCGCCGGTTCGATCGGGACGCTTCCCAGCGCGAGCCTCGGCACGCGCACGCACGCGCGCGGGCGCTTCGGCCTCTACGAGCCCATTAGCGGCAGCGCACCCGATATCGCCGGCAAAGGGATCGCCAACCCCACCGCGGCGATTCTCTCCGCAGCGATGCTGCTGCGCACCAGCCTCGGAGACGAAACGGGAGCCGCGCGTATCGAGGGCGCCGTGGAGGCGGCGTTCGCCGACGGAATGCGCACGCTCGATCTCGGTATGCCGGCTTCGAAGACCACGGAGTTCGCCGACGCCGTTATCGCGCGGCTCTAGCCTCCAAGGTAAGTCGGCGGCTCTTCGTGGGATCGGCCCGTCGAATGCTGCACATTTAGGTGCCGCTCAGCCGACGCTCATAGCTCCGTTGATGAGAAGAGATAGCCGAGCGAGCGCTGCCGCGGCGTTCGAAGCCGAGGGGGCGTAGCTTATCAGAAGCGCGCTGCTGAGCGATCCTGCACTCCTCCGAATTCGGGCGCATCACGCAGCGCCGATCTCACGACCCTCGACCGTGAGGCGCGCACTTCTTATGGCGAATTCGCGCTCAGGAAGGACGGTTCGAATTGGAGAACCTCGCCGTTCGCTAATACCGCCAGCCCTGCTCCGCACAACATCCAGTGGGGGTGATTTTGGGGGCTGCCCGCCGCAGCGAAACCGCCCTCCGACCCAATAAACGATCGCATTTCGTAGGGCTTCAGGTCGAAAAGGATCGCATCTTCGTACGACCCGCCTCGATCGATTTCAAAAGCGATGCGCGTATAGCGTAAATAATATGGCGTCTCATTCATGACGATCACGCGAATCGTCTGGAAGTAGGTCGCCTCCGTCTTCCCCTCGTATGCGGCATCGTAAGAGAGCACGGCAACCGGCGTCTGTAGAGTATTTGCGGGAATACCATGCACGACCGGTCCGCCAAGCTTCACAATATGCGACGACAAACTGCGAAAAAGGTGAATAGAGTTGTCCGTGGGCGTTGGGAGTTAGGCTAGTAGCAATACTCGATTGCATTCTTGCGTGCACGGGCGTCGGCGGCGTCGGCATCGGATTGGCGGATTTCGCTACGGCATACCCACCTGAAGCAGCACACGTCACCACTGCCGCCATCCAAATTAAGGCAAGTCGACAAGTCACTTCGCTCTCCTGTTCGTGGCCGCGCGCTAAAAATCGAACCCGCTCCGGTGCGTCTTTCCAAGAGAGTATTCCTGCACGCGCGACTCATATTGAAAACGGGCGCTTCAGGAGTTGTGGTGAGTGGGCAGCAGCGTTAGTGATCCGAATACGACGATACGAACCGAGTTCGTCGTATTTGACGCGCAGAGCGCGTGACGATTTCACGTCGCTGCGCTAGCGCGTCGAACGAACCAGGCGGCTTACGGCCTCAAAAAGGATGGTTCGAATTGCAGAACCTCGCCGTTCGCTAATACCGCCGGCCCTGCGCCGCACAGCATCCAGTGCGGGGGCTCTTTGGCACTACCGGGCGCACCGATGCCCCCGTCGGTCCAAATAACCGAACGCATTTCGTAGGGCCTGAGACCGGACAGAATGCCATCTTCGTACGACCCGCCTCGATCGATTTCAAAAGCAATTTGCGTATAACGTAAATAATACGGCGTTTCATTCATGACGGTGACGCGAATCGTCTCGAAGTAGGTCGCCTCCGTCTTCCCCTCGTATGCGGCATCGCACGAGAGCACGGCAACGGGTGCCTGTATAGTATTTGAGGGGATACCATGCACGACCGGTCCGCCAAGCTTCACAATATGCGACGACAAGGTGCGAAAAGGTGAGGCGAACTTCCCGTGAGCGTCGATCGTAAGCGTGAACGGCATTTTCGCGTGCACGGGCGTTGGCGGCGTTGGGATTGCGTTGGCGGATTTCGCTATGGCATACCCGCCTGAAGCAGCATACGTCACCACTGCCGCTATCCAAATTAAGGCAAGTCGACAAGTCACTTCACTCTCCTGTCCGTGGCCGCGCGTTGACCAAAAGGACTGATTTGAATTTCCCCCTGCTAAAGGAAGGTTCCCGCGAGCGAGCCTCGTGTTGGAAAAGCACTAGGTTATCGTAAAATTTCTGTGTTATTTTGCCGCAAGATAGCTACGGATGGCTGCTGGTGATAATTCCTCTGCCGGTCTCGCCCCTTGAACGAACGGCGCTATTTTCAACTGCATCGATCCAAATTCGCGGAGTAGCGAGATATGAAGATCACCCACTTGCTGGCGGGCAATGGACACGACGATCGCACGAGCCCACTCGTGGTTGCTGAAGGGAATGCCTCCAAGCCTCCAGCGCCACCGCCGGAGAGCTCATCTTCGGAGGTGCCCTCCTATACGGCGAAGGGCGAGCCCGCGGTAATCGGCGGAAAAGCGCTTCCTGGAAGCGCATCGCACGCCGCGGAGGTATCTGCCTCGGCGCCGCCGCCTTCGGAAGCAAGCAGCCAAAATGTCAGCCACGCTTTCGTGTCGTATGACTCGGCGGGGCAATCGATTTTGGTGGGCCCAGGCCACATCCACGCTCCCTCAGGTGGAGGATTGCCCGACGGCGTTTACGTCGGATTCAATATTCCAGGAGTGGACAAGAATACCGTTCCCCATGAATACGTCGAAGTGATTATCAACAGTCAAAAAACCATCTTCGAATACGGCCCTTCGGGTCGCGCCCCTATACTGCTGTAAAAAGGCGGAGACCACCGCCGATTTCCGGAAGAGTTTTTCAGACACAAAAACCTTCACCGAAAGGAACCAGCAGTG
>JABEUX010000046.1 GCA_013044185.1 Vulcanimicrobiota bacterium
ATCGCCGTCGTCTGTCCTTCTTGCGGGCCATTTTGGACGTAGAGCGGTCCCGCATTCGGCGGCGCCGAGACCGGCGGATTGAGCACCTCGAACGAGATCGAGCTGCCGACATCTTGCTGCGTCAGATTCGCGAGCGTGAAATCGAGAAGATCGAGGAAACTTCCACCGCTGCTATAGCTTCCCGGGTTGGGAATGAACGTCGGGCCGAGCGGCCCCGAATTCACGGCGACTGCAGAGGTGTCGACGTAGAGTGGCGCTGCCCCGAATGCCGGATTCGCGCTGTACGCCTGAACCTGAACGTAAACGCCGGGGCCGACGGCGGTTCCCGAATCGGGATCGATCGCATTGGCGCTGTATCCGGTCACCGTGAAGGTGATGAAATTTGGAACGTAGGTGCTCGGCGGCGGAACACCCGGGCCTTGAAGGGTTACCAGCGGCCCCGGATTTCCGAGTCCGTCGGCATTGACGACCGTCGTTCCCGGCGTCGTTCCATTTGGATTGAGAATCGGCGAAGGAACTTGAACCGCGCCATACCCTGCGCTATTTGAGAGCGAAGAGCTCGGCGCCGTCGTTTGGAATTGCCCGTTCAACAGATCGATGCCGTTGAAGCTGGTGCTGCTCGATATGTGATTGACCTCGAGCAACAATTGTGAAATTTCTGCCTGGATGTTGGAGAGATCGGTCGCGGAGTTGAGATCGGAGCGCGACTGGACGACCAAGCTGCGGATGCGCTGAAGGATCAGCGTGATCGTCGTAAGGGCTCCGTTCGCGACGGCGAGCGCATTGTTTGCGGTCTGCACGTTTTGCACGGCCTGCTGGAAACCGTTGACCTGCGTTTGAAGGCGCTGAGCGATGCCGTAACCGCTGGGGTCGTTCACAGCAGAATTCACGCGGAGGCCGCTGGCCAGCGCGCGAATGTCGGTCTGTTCCCTTTTTTGAGTGAGAGAGAGGTTCAGGAGAACCTGGCTCGCACTTCCCAGCACATCCATGAAGTAAGGTGGCTTCCTCCTTGAAGATTCCCTACAGTTCGGGTATCGGCCGAACCACCCCAAGACTTACTTCTCACTCGGTGAATCCCTGGTAAAGAACATGCCCTTCCGAGTAAGCCGAGGGGCTTTGAGAGCCGATAGGATTCTTGCCCGATGAAGCCGCTCGCTGCGCGAAAAAGGTTTACCCTCTCGTTGTCCGCTCTTGCGCTGACCGCGTTGGTTTTAACGTTCCTTGCGCCCGGTGTCGGCGCGACGTCTTACTTGGGGCTCTCCGCACTTCCCCAGCCGACCACCGAGGCCTCGCCGCAGCCCTCCGCCGAGCCGGCGAGTATCCCCTCCCCGGGACCGGCCCCGAGCCCATCGGCGACACCCCACCCGAAGCCGACCGCGACACCCCGCCCGAAGCCGACCGCGACACCCCGCTACACACGAGGCGGCCCAATCGAGTTCTCGCTGAACGGTTCGCTCTCGTTCGGCCGGAGCCAGTCGACCTATGCCAGCACTGCGAGTTCCACACCGGGCACGACCGCGTTGGCGAGCAACCAAACGCAGAGCGAGACGGGCGTTGGCATGCTCGCCCATCTCTTCCGCCGCGCCGGGAACACAACGCTCGACCTTCAAGTGCCCTTCACGCTGTCGACGACGACGAGTCTCTTCGGCAGCGGGGTGCTGAGCTACTCGACCCCGCGATACGCGATCGGGTACGGGCCGGAGAGCCTCTCGGTGCTCGGCCAGCTGGGGATAGGGACGACGCTCCGAGGTGCCTTCTTGACGCTCCCCGCGAACGGTGGAGATATCACCGCCTTCGCCGGGCCGACACTCTTCAACCAGGGGAGCGTCATACGGCTTTACGGCGTGCGCGAACGGAGGCTCGTCGCCGGGCGCCTCTTTGAATATGGTCTCGCCCTGACGCCCCCAGGAAGTGGTCTCGGCTCGACGCTGACTCTCCTTACCGGAACGGCGCAGCGCCGTGGAGATACCTCGATCGCCCTTGAGGCAGCATTTCAGCGGCTTCGCGCCTCGTCGCAGAACAGCGGGGGCGCCGGAATTGCGGCCCAGACGCGGATCGACTGGGGACCGGAAAAATCGCTCTGGACGATCGTCGCTCGTACGATCCCCGAGGATTTCGTCGCTTTCGGCACCGGGCAGCTCGAAGGGGATCGCCTCATCGACATCAGCCGAATCTCGCAGGGACGAGGTCGAACGACGACCTTCGATCTCGCATTCGAACGCTCGCTGCTCAACGGCGAGGCCACCGAGCAACGGCGAAGTTCGTATATCCTCAGCGGTCAGCTCGCACGGCGCCTCGGCTACTCGCTTAACCTTTTCGAGCAACGACTCGCCGCGAGTTCGGGGGTGCAGTGGAACGGAACCGCCGGGGGGCAGCTCTCCTTCTCCGGACGGCTTGGCTTTCTCAGCCTCGGCGAACAGTTCGGGCGATTCACGCAGACGGGTATCGCCGCGACGGGAACCTCGCAGAGCGCCGTACAGGCCCAGGTTCGTTTCGGTCGGTTCGCGCTGTCGTTAACCGACCAGGATCTGCGAATGACGAGTTCGCTCACCGGAGCCGGGCATCAAGGGAGTTTCGGCGCGCAATTGGGGCGTACGTTTGGGAAGACGACGCTCTCGCTGAACTTCTTGCGAATGCTCACGCAGAATTCCCTTTCCGATGCGATCTCACGCATTCCGACCGTGAGCGTTACGCGGCAGATCTCGCCTGCTTTCTCGGTCACCGCGTCCTACGGTACCGAATCGCTCGTCGATCGCTTGAATCCCCAGGTCGATGGTCGTTCGCGGATCTTCAACCTGCAGGTCAACGCACCGTTCGTCTTCGGCAGCGGGGCGTTGGTGCAAGGACGTGTCGATCCGCGCTTGCCGGCGACGATCGGCGGGCGCATAACACTTGATTCCGGTTCGGCTGCGAGTTACGTCGTTGGTGCCGGAACCTACGGCGTTGCGAACGCCATGGTCGTGCTCGATGGGCGCTACGTGCAGCGCACCGATCTCAACGGCAATTATCAATTCAGTTTCGTGACGCCGGGGCAACACCAATTGCGCCTGGAGACCTCCTCGTTGCCGCGTGGCCTGACCGCCGATGCACCGGTGGTGACGCTCACGGTTCAGGGCGGGCAGAGCGCGCAGATTAATTTCCTGGTCGGCGATTTTGGTGGTATTGCGGGGCACGTCTACGGCATCAGCCGCGACGGCGAGCGCGTGCCGTTGCCGAACGTTTTAGTACGCGTCGATAGCGGTGCCTACTCACAGACCGATTCGAGCGGTGCCTACGGCTTCGGCCGGCTGAGCCCCGGCGAGCATACCGTCTCGGTTCTGGAAAATTCCGTGCCTGCGTACGCCGCGTTCTCGAAGAAGGAGCTCACGCAGAAGGTGAACGTGAATCGCGGCGAGCTCACGCATGCAACCTTCACCGCCGAACCATTGGGTTCGATCTCGGGCTACGTGCTCTATGCGAAAGACGTGCCCAAACCGTACGTCGCGGGGGACGGCGCGCTCAACGCGTACGTCGTCGCGGAGCCCGGGAACGAAGCGGCGATCGCCAATGACGATGGCTCCTTCGTGCTCGACGATCTCACCCCGGGAACCTACACGCTCTCGATCGATCCGGAGACCGTCGCCGAGGGGCTCGGGCAGGTGAGCTCCGATCTTACGATCTCGCTCAAAGCACGCGAGCACTATAAGGGCGCGATATTCAAGATCTCGCGGAAGAAAAAGAGAGTGCTCTTTACGTTCTTCGGCAACGCCGGCGCTGCTGCGCCGGCGGTCGCGCCGAGCCTGCATCTCTCCGAGCCGCGCCTCCCACCCGGCGGCGCGGCAGAGATCACGGCTGCGGCACCCGCCGACGCCGCCATCTCGACGATCGCCTTCGGGCATTCAGAGCCGCTGCATTACGATGCGGCACGCAAGCGTTGGGGTGGTGAGATCGTCGTGCCGATGGACACGCGCGCAGGTCGCTACGAGGTGCGCGCGCATTCGGCGGCCGGGCGCGCGCCGCTCCCCGCCGAGCTCACCGTCGACCCACGGTTGCCGATCGCGATCCTCACCATGAGTCCGTCGCAAGCGAAGATTGGCGAGTACGTGACGGTGCGGGCGCGCTTCCTCGCCGATGTGCGCCCAGGCGACCGTATCCTCTGGGCGGACGGGCAGAAGAGCCTCCTTGGGAAGCCGCTCGTCGGTCGGCTCTTCGCTTTCACGCTGAAGCTCAGCGCCAGGCCGATGGTGGGGACGCTGGTGACGGCACACGGCCGATTCGCGGTGCGACTTCAGTAGCAATAATAATCTTTACCAAAAGCAACGCCATAACTTTACTACCCCTTGACCCATTCATAGAAAGTTCCGGCAGCAGGCAACCGATACGATAATCGTAAAAGATCTCGCTCCCGCCAAGGACGGCGAATTCTCGCGCATGGTGAAAGGATCATGAATACAAAACGTATTATCGCGCTCGCATCATTTGCGGCGCTTGTTATCTCGACGGCTCCGGCCTTCGCAGCCTCTCCGACGGTTACCGTTGACTGGAATACTCAGAAGATCGCTTCGATCGTTCTGACGACGCAGTACGATGGCACGCCGCTCGGCTCGCATAAAACCACCGCTGAGACCATCGATGCTAACCTCAATACCGGTGCCGGCGTCTGCCAGGCCTCTGATACCGAGGCGACGACTGGCACCATCAACTTCGGCAACGTGACCCCCGACGTCACGCAATACACCGACTGCATGGAGCTCAACGCCGTTAATGCAGCGATCGGCACGAACGACTCGCTCGGCTACTCGGTCACCGAAGCGGCGACCGCCGGCTATCCGGCGAGTGGATTCCTGCTCTGCCTGCTGCCGAACGGAACCTGGGCGAATAATCTCGCTGCGACCGCTTCGGCGCGTGCGGCAGCCCCCTCGGTCGTCAGCACGACGGCCTGCCCCGGCGGCGACTTCGCGATGAACGGTACGGGCGGTACGCTGCTCTCGACCACCGCGGCGACGACCGGCACCAATCTCGGCGGCGACGTCGAGCTGGTGATCGCGCCGAACGCACCTTCGGGCGCGCAGGCGGTGACCGTTACCTACACCCTGACCACGAACTAGGATAGGTACGATCCTTGGCGCGTCACGCTTCGTTGCGGGGACTCACCTCCCCGCAACGAAGCGAGAGGGCACGATGCTGAAACTCCGATCGCTCCGCGCGCTCGCGGCACTCACGCTCCTCATCTGGCCGATCCGCGCAAGCTCGCTCCAAATTGGGCTCGAGGTGACGCCGGGGAAACTCGAGGTTTCGATTCCCAGAGGCATGACGTACAACATACCGATCACGATTCACAATTCGGGGCTTAACTCGACGCACGTGCAGGCGACGATGGTCGACTTCACGGTGAATCAAGCCGGGAGCTACGTCTTCACCAAAGTGGGTTCGAGGCCGAACTCACTGATGAGGTGGGCCTCGATCCGGCCGCGTGAATTCAATATTCAGCCGAATACCTCGCAGCAAGTGCAATTGACGATCCAAGTCCCCTCGAATCACGCGCTCTCGGGCGAATATGCCGGCATCGTCTTCTTCCAGACGCGCCCGGAGCGCAAACCCGGGCAGACCGTTGCCTTCTCCGAGCGCATCGCATCGAAAATCTACGAAACGATCCCCGATACGGTGCACATCGACGGTGCAGTCGTGCGAATGGCAAGCTATGCGAACCCGCTCGGACGGATCTATCACGTTCTCTTTCAGAATACCGGAAATGCTCACGTCTACATACGCGGACAGCTGATCGTTCAAACCCCCTCGGGGAAAATCGTCGATCGGGTGGCGATTCCCAGCAATCAACTCGTCGAACGCGGCGGGATGCGCCTACTGGAGCTTCAGGGTAAACGGCTCCCGCCCGGCGAGTACGAAGCGATCGCAACGATCGATTACAATGGAAAGACCGATACCGCCGGCGGTATCAAGTTTTCGGTTCGCTAGCCCGCCTCAACGGCGCGGCGGCAGTAGTCGGGTTCATGGAGGATGGTAGGAGTCACTACGATGGAACGCAGAGCAACGGCACGGATACGGAGGATCGGGATAGCAATCGCGCTGATGGCGCTGCTGCCGGTCGCCGTCCTCGCGTCGACCGCCTCGACCGTCGTGACGTGGCGTACCAATGCAATCGTGAAGCTGACGTTGACGCCGAATTATAACAGCGGTTTTGGGGCGGTTCCCGCTGTCATCGGCGCGCAACCTGCCCCGACGCATGGCCCGAATGCCGTGCTCGACGGTGGTTCGGTCGACTTCGGCAACATCGAGGCCGGCAAAACCTATCTCTACAAATACGCCGTCGAGCTCAATGTCACCACGAATTCGGCGACCGGGTTCAATATCTACGGCGAAGGCGCGGCCGACTTCTATAATCTCACCGACGGGACGAGCGTTCCGATCTCTCAGGCGGTCTATTATCTCAATTCGACGGCGAGCTCCGATCCAAACACCGGGTTTTCGGCGGGCGCGCCCTTTATGAAGACGAGTGGGTCGGTTACCGGAGGTGGCTACGCAACTCCGCCGACGATCTCCTATATCGCGTATCCGTCACCGATCGCGCAGAGCCTCTCTGCAAACGGGACGTACTACTACGATTACGAGCTGAAGCCGCCAAATTCGGCGACCAATGGACAGTATTACGTCTGGATCGTCTATACGGTGGTGGCGAAATGAAGCGGGCGAGTCGCGCCGCGCTCTTTGCGGGCTTTCTCGCGCTCGCTACGGTTGCGGTCGCGCTCGCGATGTTTATCCAGCAGCGCGACCAAATCGCCGTGACGATTATCGTCAACGTGACCCCGGCGCCGCGGATGGCGGCATTCGCGCCGACGGCGACGACGGAGTCGCACATTCGGGCGGCGTTCTCCATCGATACGAAACATGCGCTTCGCGCCGGAGCGCTCTCGCTCAATAATCTCGTTGCCCAAACGCAAAAAGCGGTTCGCGTCGAGGCCTCCATACAACCGAATCCACTCGGGACGTTGCTCTATAGCAACCTTAATTCGGTTTCGATCAGTGCTACCGCCGGAACAACGGTCGTGGTGCCCTGCGCCTATACCGTGACGGTCGATTCGACGATGGCGACCTGGTATCTCAAAGATGGACTCTATCAAGACTTCAGCGGAACGTTCCCGGGGAAATCATTGGCAAACAACACCTATATCACGACGCCGCAGGCGACGGCAACGCCATTTTTTGTCTATGCCGATGATGGGGGCGTTTGGTATGAGGTGGCCACGAATGGCCTCAAAAAAACCTATTGCGTCGATCTAACGCTGACTATTCCGATCGGTGTCTCCGGGGGGACGTATAGCACCAACGCGGTCTATACGCTGTATTACTGATGAACGTACGCCGCCTGCAATCATTTGCCGTCGCAGCGATCGTCGCCGCCGCCGCCGTCGCCACGGCGTTTGGGCGCGGAGTTCCGGCGCGAATCGTCCCTCACCCGACGGTAACGCC
>JABEUX010000211.1 GCA_013044185.1 Vulcanimicrobiota bacterium
AAATCCGTCGATGTGAATCGCGCCCGTCAGCAGCACCATCGCCGCAAACGCAACGAGCGCGGGCCACGGCTCCGCCGCCCACCGCGCGGCAAAAAACCCGGCCGCACCGCTCGCTGCGCCGATGCACGCACCGACGAGCGGCAGCATGACGATCGCGTAGCTATCGGGCGGCGCGCTCTCACTCGCGCGGCCGAACGGAATCACGCTGAAGTAGCGAAACGCACTCGCTACTGCGTGCGCGCTTCGCTTCAGGATAGCGCCGCCTCTTCGTGCGCCGTCGCCACCCCCGCTTCGGCGAAGGTTTTCATCTCGCGGATCATCCGCGCCGCTGCTTCGAGCAGCGGAAGCGCTAACGCCGCGCCACTCCCTTCGCCGAGTCGCAGCTCTAAATCGAGCAGTGGTTTGAGGCCGAGCCGTTCGAGCGCGAAGGCATGGCCGCGCTCCTGCGAGCGGTGCGCGGCGATGAAATAACCGATGACGTTCGGTTCGATGCGCGATGCGAGCAACGCGGCCGCCGCGACGATAAAACCGTCGAGCACGATCGGAATTCGCGCCGAGGCCGCCGCGAGCATCGCGCCCGCTAAGCCGAGGATCTCGAAGCCGCCGACCTCGCGCGCGCAACTGCGCCAATCGTTGCGATCGCAGCGCGCCGCGCCGGCGCGAACGACGGTGAGTTTGCGCTGGTAGCCCGCATCGTCGATGCCGGTGCCGCGCCCCACGATCTCGGCTGCATCGGCGCCGGTGAGCGCGCAGATGAGCGCCGCCGCACTCGTCGTATTGCCGATCCCCATCTCGCCGAGCGCGAGCACCTCCATCGGCGTGCGCTCTTGCACGCGGGCGAACGCCGTCGCACCCGCTTCGAGCGCCGCCTGCGCCTGCGCATCGCTCATCGCCGGCTCGCGAAAGAAATTCCGCGTGCCGCTCCCGATGCGGAGATCGAAGAGCCGTTCGTGCGTCGGCAGCTCCGCAGCGACGCCGAAGTTCGCCACATAGACCTGCGCACCGACGGCGCGTGCGAAGGCGTTGATCGCCGCCATCTCGGCGAGGAACGCGCCGACCATCTGCGGCGTCACCTCGCTGGGATACGCGCTCACGCCCTCCGCGGTGACGCCATGGTCGCCCGCGCCGATGAGCACCACGCGCTTTTCGTAGCTCCCGGAGAGCATGGGATTGCCCGCGATCGCGGCGAGTTGTTCGGCGAGCTCTTCGATACGCCCCAAGCTGCGCAAGGGTTTGGTGAGATTGTCGATCCGGTCGCGCGCTAATTGCGCCGCGCGTGCGTCGACGGGAACAACGGAATACGAGATGGACATGATGGGCCTTTCTTAGCGAATGGTGAGGTCGGTAGAGCGGGCGTCGAATCGGTCCCAACCCGCGCGGAGTAGCTCCGGCGTCTTTTCGTAGGTTGCCGGATAGCCCAAGCAGAGATAGGCGATAAAGCGCCATCCCTCCGGAACGTCGAGCGCGCGTTTGGCCTCCCCTGGAGCGAGAATGGAGACCCAGCCCATGCCGATGCCGCGCGCGCGCGCAGCAAGCCAGAGCGTGTAGATCGCCATCGTCGTCGAATACGCACGCGTCTCGGGCATCGTTTTTGCGCCCAGGCCTTTGCCCGTATCGGTCGCGTCATCGCAAAATGCCGCCAAGTGGACGGGGGCTTCACGGAAGCCGGCGAGTTTCAAGCGGGCGTATAACGCCGCATCCTCGCCTGCATACGTCGCTCGCGCTGCCGCGCTCGCACGCTCGAACGATTCCATCACCGCATCTCGACGCGCTTGCGCATCGACCCGAACGAAGCGCCAAGGCTGCGAATAGCCGACCGATGGGCTAAAGCGCGTCAGCGCGACCAATTCCGCAACGACATCCTCGGGAATCGGATCGCTCCGAAAGCTACGCACGTCACGTCGCGATTCGAGCAGCTCGATAAATTGCTGCTGAAACGACTCGTCAAAGATAGCGCGAGCGCTCATGGGATTTCCTCTCTCGTAGAAAACGAACGACAAGCTTCAACGAGCCGCTCGTTACTGGTGCGATCTTTTATGCCGACGCGCACGAACGCGCGATCGGCCAAACCTTCGTAATCGCCGCAATCGCGTACGACGATCCCCCACGAACGCACGAGCCGCTCGCAGATCGATGCTCGCGCTCCCCACGATGCGGGGAGTTCGAGCAGCAGAAAATTTGCCGCCGAGGGCAGCACGCGTACGCCGAGTTCGCAGAGATTCCGCGCGAGTTCGCCGCGGAGCGCGGCGTTCTGCGCGATGCTCCGTCGCTCGAACGCTCGCTCTCCGATCGCGCGTGCCGCCGCTTCGATCGCCACATCGCTCACCGGCCAGGAGGGCAGAAACGCTTCGATACGGCGCGCGAACCGCGGGGGCGCTACGGCATAGCCGACGCGCATCGCCGGCATCGCGTAAAATTTTGTTACCGAACGAAGCACGACGAGATTCTCGATCTCTGCAGCTTCGGCGACGAGCGATTCCTCCGGCGCGTAATCGATAAAGGCTTCGTCGAGCAGGACCACGCACGCTACCGCCGAGGCGGCATGCACGATCTCGAGCATTGCCTCTTTTTTGCAGAGCGCCCCCGATGGATTGTGGGGGTTGGTGATAATCAGCGCGCTGGGGAGCTCGCGATGCAGGGCGTCGATCGTACGCTCGAGATCGAGGCGAAAATTGTTTTCGCTCTCCAGCGGTAACGCGTGTAATTTCTGCCCGCAGGCATGAAGCGCGCGGCGATACTCGCTAAAGGCGGGCACCGGAACGAGGCAACGCCCCGGCGGCAGCGCGCGCAGCACGACATCGAGCAGCGCGGCACTGCCGTTGGCGACGACGAGCGCTTCCTTCGGGACGCCGTAGCGTTCGTGCACCGCTGTTTTGAGGAGCGATGCATCGCGGTCGGGGTACGATGCGAGTGCGCGCGCCATCGCGCGCGTATCGGCGAGATAGTCGAGCACCGCCGCCGGCGCCCCGAGCGGGTTCACGTTGACGCTGAAATCCAGCAGCTCTGCCGCATTCATGCCGTAGCGCGCCGCAATGCGCGCGAGATCGCCGCCGTGGACCGGGAGCGTTGCTTCAGCGCAATGCATCGCGCGCTCCCAAAACGGCCAACGCCGCAACGGCGAGCAGCGCGGCACCGAGGCTCACCACCGCTCGCGCACGGCGCAGATCCTGCGGGCCCGGCGCGCGAAACTCGCCACCGAGCACGGGAGCCTGCACTTCCACACCCTCGTAGGTATTGCGCCCGCCGAGCCGCACGCCTAACGCACCCGAGATCGCCGCTTCGGGCCAGCCAGCGTTCGGGCTGCGATGCAGGCGCGCGTCGCGCAGGCAGATCTGCAGACTCTGCGAGGAGTTGCCGAGCGCGAGCGGCGATGCCGCCGCAATGGCGAGCGCACTCAAACGCGCCGGAACGAAATTCGCCGCGTCGTCGAGGCGCGCGGCGCACCAGCCGAAGAAACGGTAGGGCGGCTCGATATGCCCGATCATCGAATCGAGCGTGTTCGCCGCTTTGTACGCAAGCGCGAGCGGAGCGCCGCCGATTGCGAGATAGCAGAGCGGCGCGACGACGCCGTCGCAGAGGCTCTCGGCGAGCGTTTCGATCGTTGCGCGGGCGATCTCCGATTCGTTTAAATCGTCGGTATCGCGCCCGACGATACGTGCGAGCCGCTCGCGCGCCCGTACGAGATCGCCTGCTACCAGCGCCGCCTCCACCGCGGCAACTTCAGCGATCAGGCTCCGCCAGGCAAGCGTACTCGCCGCAGCGACCGCCTCAACGGCGGCGCGCGCCCTCCCCGCGCGTTGCAGCAGCGCCGCGGCGATGCGATAGCTCGCTCCGACGATCGCAATCGTCGTCAGAGCCCCGGCGATGCGGCCGAGAACCGGCTGCTCGCGAATATTCCGGTCGCGCGCGAAGCGATCGCAGGATGCTACGGCCGCGCCGATCGCCTGCACCGGGTGCGGCAACCAGAGCGGATCGCCGAACGCGATGTCGAGAGCGAG
>JABEUX010000212.1 GCA_013044185.1 Vulcanimicrobiota bacterium
CCGCACCTTCGCGCTCGATCTTCCACTTCCGGAGATCGACCGGCGCATCGAGGCGCGCGCGCGCGCGATGCTCGCCGGCGGCTTGCTCGAGGAGGCCGAGGCGCTCGGGGCGCGTGCGGTCGCCGCCGATGCCGTCGGCTACCCGCAGGCGCTCGCATATCTGCGCGGCCAGAGCAGCTTCGACGAGACCTTGGTCGCACTCGCGCGTGCGACGCGTCGCTACGCGCGCCGTCAGATCGCCTGGTTTCGCAGGGAACCCGATATCGAGTGGCTCGGCGCGGAGGATCTCGTGCGAGCGGCAGAGGAAGCCTTGAGGGTTGCGCCAACGCCTTCATAAATGACGGCGATTCCCTTTGCGAAGATGCACGGCACCCGAAACGATTTTATCGTTATCGACACGCGCGAGCGTTCGATACCGAATCTCGCGCACTTCGCGCGTCGGTACTGCGATCGACATTCCGGCATCGGCGCCGACGGCGTGCTGGCGATCGAAACCTCGCCGGTCGCCGACGCACGCATGCGCGTCATCAACGCCGATGGCAGCGAGGCCGAGATGTGCGGCAACGGCATTCGTTGCGTCGCGCGCTTCCTCGCCGAGGCGGGTGCGCCCGAGCGCCTCGCTATCGAAACGCTCGCCGGCATTCGGGAGACAGTAATCGAGAGCCGCGAGGGCGATTGGAGCGTTCGCGTCGCGATGGGCGCGACGAGTATCGAACGCGGAACGATCGCGTTTCCCGATGCGACGGTCGTTCGGGTCGGGAACCCGCACGTCGTGCTCTTCGTCGACGCTCTCGATAGCTACAATCTTGCGATGCTCGCCGGTCGCATCACCGACGAGCCGGCCTTCGCCGATGGGGCGAACGTGCACCTCGCGGTCGTCGAGAGCGATCGCGTGCGCGTGCGCCACTTCGAACGCGGTGTCGGCGAAACGCAGGCTTGCGGCACCGGTGCGGTCGCGGTTGCGGCGGCGGCGCGCATGCGCGATCTCCTTTCCACACCGATGCGAATCGAGGTGCCCGGCGGCACGCTGCTGGTCGATTTCGATGCCCGCGGCGAAGCGAGGTTGCTCGGCCCGGCAGCCCGCGTCTTCGACGGCGTTCTGTACGACGATGTCGCGTAAGCGCGCGCGCCTCGCACTCGCCTACGCCGACGCGCGTGGCCGCTATTATTTCGATGAAACGCGCGAGCCGCTCGCAGATGGCGGCATCGTGCGCGCGCCGCGCCTCGACGAACTCATTCCGGCACCGCCGGGAAGCATCCCGACGTTGCTTCCGTTGCGGCGGCCGCTGAGCGCGCGCGGCCTCGAAGCGCGTCGCCACGCGCTCGGCGTCTTGCTGCCCGCCGGGTATACGCGCTTGCTCGTTCCTGCCTTCGAAGCCGAGGATGCCGCACCGACGCTACCGCTCTTCGGTTACACGTTCGCCTGTGCGATCGATGACGAACTCTACGTCGCTGCGATGCGCACCGACCGCGATGAAGATTGGGAGCCGCGCCGCTTCGCCGAGGGCGAGCTCGAAGCGCTGCTCGATGCGCGCTGCTCCCGCGACCCAGGGAACCGGATGCTCGCGCAGTTGCGAATCTGCGCGGGAGAGTACGGCTGTTTCACCGCGCAAAACGTCTTTCTCGGACGCGGCGAAGCGGCGTTGCCGGTCTCACCGAAATGCAACGCGCGCTGCGTCGGCTGTATCTCCGAGCAAGAACCCGATGCCGGCCTGCCCTCACCGCAGCGGCGCATCGACGTCGAGATGCAGGCCGACGAGATCGCTCGCGTGGCGATCGAGCATCTGGGGGTGGTTCCCGAGGGGATCGTCAGTTTCGGGCAGGGCTGTGAAGGCGAGCCGCTGCTCCGTTCGCACGCGATCGCCGCGGCGATCGAAAGAGTTCGAAGCGTGCGGAACAACGGCACGGTGAATCTCAATACCAACGGGAGTCGTCCGCGCGAACTCGCACGCTGCATCGATGCGGGGCTGCAAGCGGTGCGGATCAGTCTCAATAGTTTCCGCGAGGCGACTTACGCTGCCTATTACCGCCCGCAGGGTTACGGTCTCGGCGATGTTTTCGATTCGATTCGCATCGCACGTGCTGCGGGGCTCCGCGTCTCACTCAATCTCCTCACCCATCCCGGCGTCACCGACGACGTCGATGAGGTCGCGGCGATGGAGAAATTATTGAGCGAGCAACCCGTCGACATGGTGCAGACGCGCACGCTCAATATCGATCCGCACCGATATTTCGCCTTAGTCGGGCGCCCGCAGGCAACGGTGGGTATGCGCGTGGCGATCGAACGCATCGCCGCGCGCGGAGTTCGCGTCGGTAACTTTACGCACGTGCATTAGCCGCAGTGCCGATGCATCGACGAACGCTGCCGATATGGGTGCTTCCCGGGATCGCACTCCTCGGAGCGGCCGCGGGCCTGCTCTTTGCGGGGCCCGTCGGCGCTGCATTCGCGCCCGCGGCGCTGCATTATATCGTTCCCCCACTGCTCTTCGAGGCGGCATGGAATCTCGATCTCGAAGCGGTGCGGAGGGCCTGGCGCCCGGTCGCGATCTTGGTGCTCCCCGGCGTCGCGATCGCGGCGCTCTGCGTTGCCGGCGCGCTCCTGCTGCTCTCGTTTCCATGGCCGCTCGCATGGACGGTCGGAGCGGCGCTCAGCGCGACCGATCCGGTCGCCGTGATCGCCTTCGCCCGTTCCGTCGGTGCGCCGACGAGGCTCGTGGCAATCGTGGAGGCGGAGTCGCTCTTTAACGATGCGTTCGCCGTCGCACTCGTGCGCGCGAGCAACCTCGCCCTCTCAGCTGTCGCAGCGTTACTCGGCGCGCTCGCCGGCGATCTCCTCGGTCGCCTCGCCTGTTGGTTGCGCATGCGCAACGCGTGTGCGCTCTGGGCGCTCAGCGTTCTCGGCGTCTATGCGGTCGGCGCCGCCGCCGATGCATTTGGCGGATCGGGGATCGTCGCCGTCGTTACGCTGGGAATGTTCATGCGCACGCGGATCGAGAAAACGATCGACGAGGGGACGCTCGATCGCGCCGAAGCGTACTGGCGTTGGGCCGCCGTCGCGCTGAACTTCGTTCTGTTTGCGTGGATGGGAGCGAGCTTCAATCTCCTCGACGCTCGCACCGCGTTGCTCGGCGCAGGCCTCGTGGTGCTCGCACTCGCCGCCGCACGCCTCGTTACGGCGATGGGGCTCTTACGCGTTCTGCCCGAGCTGAGCGAGGCGCGGCGGAGGTTTATCGCGACGGCGGGCGTGCGCGGAGCGCTCTCGCTCGCATTGGTCTTCACGATCGACGTACATCTGCCCGGAGCGCAGAGCGCTCGGGCGATCGTCTTCGTCGCGGTGTTGGCGACGATGCTCGTCGGCGTGGTCGCGCTGCCGCGCAGCGCGCGAAAGCTGTTAGCCTCCGGAACCTAACATCTGCGCGAGGCGCTCTCGCGCGCCGTTCTTGACGACGGCGATCACGCGGTCCCCGGCCTGCAGGCGCGTTTGCCCGCTCGGCACCACGATCTCCTCGCCTTCGCGTTCGATCGCAACGAGGACGGTGTCGTTGGGGAGCGCGACCTCGGCGATCTCTTTGCCGACGACGCCGGAGGTTGCGGCGATCGACATTTTCGTGAGGTGCAGATTCCCCTTGCCGAAGAGATGCATCGTTTCGAGAACGGCACCGTAGCCTGCCGCGCTGACGTGTTCGTTGAGAACGTCGAGAATGATCTCCGTCGAGGAGATGACGGTCACCGGTTCTCCGCTATCGAGCGACTCGAAGATGCGCCGGTTACGCGGATTGTTCACGCGCGCGATGCATCGCGCTTTCGAAATGCGTTTGCTCAGCAGCACGACGACGAGGTTGTCTTCGTCATCCCCGGTGTCGGCGACGACGATGTCGGCGCGTTCGACGCCTGCAGCGCGCAGGACTTTGGGGTCGCAGCCGTCGCCGACGACGGTAACCTGCTGCCCGATGAGTCGTTCGAGATTTTTCGCTTTGCGTTCGTCCTTCTCGACGACGACGACCTCGCTTTTGCGATCGATCAACGCCCGCGTGAGATAGGAGCCGACTTTGCCGCCGCCCACGATGAGAATGAACACGTTACGCCCTCACCGGTTTGGCTTTACGCGCGTCGGGGAAGGATTGAATGAAGCTATCGAATGCGTCGGAGGTGACGACCGCGTGCACTTCATCGCCGCTCTCGAGAATCGTATCGGTCGAGACGACCAATAAGCGCCCTTTGCGAATGAGTGCGGCGATACGAATGCGTTCGAATTCCTCGAAATCACCGACGCGCTTATCGATCTGTGCTCCGCCGACGTGCGCGACGAGGGTCGTCAGAACCCCGAATTCGATCTCGGGCGTGCTCACCGTCGACGATTCGACGAGGCGATCGCGGATGAGTTGTGCGTTGACGGTGGTCGGACAAACGGTTTCGACGCCAAGATCGCGATAGAGTTGCCCGCGTTGCGGGTCGTAGATGCGCGCGACGATCTTTTGAATGTGAAATTCCGTGCGCGCGATCAACGCGGCCATGATGTTCCGATTGTCGCCGTTGGTGACGGCAACGAAGGCGTTCGCTTTCTCGGCTCCCGCTCGGCGCAACACTTCGGAATCGATACCGGTGCCGACGACAACATGCCCGCCAAACTCCTTGCGAAGGCGTTTGAATGCGGTAGGGTTTTCGTCGATGACGATGACTTCGTGTCCGTCTTCATCGAGCTTCTCGGCGAGGGCGGAACCGACGCGTCCGCAGCCGACTATGAGATACCTCATGCGCGCTCGCGGCTTCTCTGCGACGCTGCGTTCCCCTGTGAGCAGGAGCGAGACTTTACCGTTGAGAAACGGGGGGAGCCTTCGGGGCGTGGCTCAGCTTGGTAGAGCGCTTCGTTCGGGACGAAGAGGTCGCTGGTTCGAATCCAGTCGCCCCGACCATTTTCCCCCTCAATCCTTACGAGTAAAGTCTTTAGGCGTTGCTGTCACGATTCGACTCGGCGGCTCGGCGGGTCATGCATACCGCCGAGCAAGAGTCGCGCAATCACAATCATTATTATATCGGTGCCGAGCATCTGCTCGTGGCGCTGCTGGAGGAGCGCGACCAGGCGGTCATGCAACGGCTCGAAGGGGACGGCATCGATATCGGCGAGGTTCATGCCGCCGTGCGTCGTGCACTCGGTACCGGTGAAGATCGCAGTTGGGAAGGAGTCCTGGTGACTCCGCGCGTGAAGGAGATCGTCCGCGTCGCCCACGAGGTCAGCGAAGGTGGCGAGATCGCGCCGCTCCATCTGCTTGAGGCCCTCCGTCGCGAAGGCGGAAGCCGTGCCGCCCAGATCCTACGCCTCGCCGCGCCGAGCACCGACAAGCCCGAACGGAGTTAACCACCTATGCAGCAAGCCGTCGTCTCGTTCATCGACCACGCCGGCCTCGGTGGGCTCTTCATCGCGATGGTGCTCGGAAATATCGGCGCGCCGGTCGGCAGCGAGATCGTGCTGCCGACGGCGGGTGCGCTCGTCGCGACCGGTCACCTCGGCAATCTCTGGGTCGCAATTCTGGTCGCCGTCCTCGCCGAGCTCGTCGGCCAGGGGCTCGGCTACGCCATCGGCCGCTTCGGCGGGCGCCCGCTCGTCGAACGCTACGGAAAGTACGTCGGCTTCCACCACGATCGGCTCGACCAGGTGCATGCGTTTTTCGGACGTTGGGGGAGCTTCGCGGTCTTTCTCTGTCGTTTTATTCCCGTGATCCGCGGCATCGACGGCATCCCCGCGGGGATCGCCGAGATGGATCTCGCGCCGTTCTTTCTCTGGACCGCACTCGGTTCGACGATCTTTTGCGGCGGTTTAATGCTGCTGGGGAACGCGTTGGGACATCACCTCGATCAGATTCTGCCGCTCTTCCATCACTACGCACGCTTGCTCTTGGTCGTCGTCGCGGCGGCGATCGTGGTAGCGGCGGGGATCGCGCTGCTGCGACGAAAACGCCCCGCGTAAGGTTTGAGTCATCGATGGCCACCGCGCCGCTCGAACTCACCCTCGCCCAACTTCCCGACGCACCGGGCGTCTACCAGATGCTTGCGGCCGATGGCGAAGTTCTCTACATCGGGAAGGCGATCTCGCTGCGCAATCGCGTGCGTTCGTACTTCCAAGGGAGCGCCCAACACCATCCGCGCATAGCTGCGATGGTCGCGCGGGTCGTCGATATCGAGACGACCGTCGTCGGCAACGAGATCGAAGCGCTCATTCTCGAAGCGAACCTCATCAAACGCTATCAGCCGCCGTTTAACGTGCGGATGCGCGACGACAAACGCTATCCCTATCTCAAGGTGACGAACGAGCCGTTCGCGCGCGTGCATTTTACCCGTACGCTCGCCCCCGATGGCGCGCGCTATTTCGGGCCCTTTACCAACGCGCGCGATCTCCGCGAACTCATCGATTTGGTGCGCATGGTCTTTCCGTTGCGCACCTGTCGCGAACCGATCGACGGCAAGCGCGCGCGCCCGTGCCTGCAGTATCACATCAAACGCTGCATGGCACCCTGCGTCGGGTATCAGAGCCGCGAAGAGTACGACGCGATCGTCGATGAGGTGGTGCTCTTCCTCGAAGGGAAGCACGAAGCGTTGCTCGCGCGGCTCAACGCGGAGATGGAGACGGCGGCGAACGAGATGCGCTTCGAAGCGGCGGCCTCGATTCGCGACCGCATCATCGCGGTGCGCCGCGTCACGGAGCGGCAGCGCGTGGTCTGGCGCTCGCGGATCGATATGGATCTCATCGCGTGCGCGCGCTCGCAGGGGCAGGCCTGCATGGAAGTCTTCGTGGTGCGCGGCGGTAAACTCGTGGGGCAGGAGCACGTTATTCTCGACGGCGTCGCCGCGCGCGAACCTCAGGAAATTTTCGCGGAGTTCCTGACGCAGTTCTATAGCGCACGCGCGGCAGGTGAGGAGCGCCGGACGTTCTCGACGATCGCCGAGGGGCGGATCGCGCGCGATAATGCGGCCCCCGCTCCGGCGAGCGCGCGCGCGCGGCCCTACGCCGCATCGGTGGTTCCCAAGGAGCTCTTGCTCGAGGCGATGCCCGAGGATCGCGAAGAGATCGAACGCTGGTTGAGCGGCGTCAAGGGGCAGCGCGTGCGCATTCTGGTGCCGCAGCGCGGCGAGCGCGCCGATTATCTGCGGTTGGTCGCGCGGAACGCCGAGCAACATCTCAAGGCCTTTCTCGCGCATCAGGAGGTGCAAGAGAGCGCGCAGGCGCGTGCGCTCGACGAACTCGCGCAGGCGCTCGAACTTCCGGATCTGCCGCGCCGTATCGAGTGCTACGATATCTCGAACGTGCAGGGTACAAATTCGGTCGCCTCGATGGTCGTCTTTGTGGAAGGGCGCGCGAAGAAATCCGCCTATCGCAAATTCGCGATTCAGTACAAGCACGGACCGAACGATTTCGAGATGATGCGCGAGGTACTGCGCCGCCGGCTTCGCTATCTCGCGCAGCGCGAGGAAGATGACGCGCTCGGCGTCGACCGGACGAAACGCGAACGCTTCTCGGCGCGCCCCGACCTGCTCTTGATCGACGGCGGAAAGGGGCAGCTCGGCGTCGCGGTGGAGGTCCTCGACGAGCTCGGGCTCGCCGGGATTCCGGTCGCCGGGCTCGCCAAGGAGCACGAGTGGCTCTACCTCCCCGAGCGCAGCGATCCGATCGTGCTGCCGCCGGGCTCGCCGGCGCTGCACCTGGTGATCCGCGTCCGCGACGAGGCGCACCGCTTCGCGATTACCTTCCATCGCAGCAAACGCGATAAGGCGATGATCCGCTCCGCGCTCGACGAGGTGCCCGGGCTCGGCCCGGTTCGTCGGAAGCGCCTGCTCGCCGCCTTCGGCTCGGTCGCGGCGATCAAACGGGCGGAGCTCGACGCGGTCGCCGCGGTCAAGGGGATGACCCCCGCGCTCGCGGCGGCGATCCGGAGCCATCTCGGCGAGCGCTCGCCGGGATAGGATCGCTCCGCAGTGCGAGGAACGTCGCAGCCATGATCCTTCGATTTATCGTCAACGCCATCGCGTTATATCTCATCTTGAAGTTCGTACCGGGCTTCAACCACGATGCCGGGATCGGGACCGCGCTGATCGCTGCGATCGTCTTCGGCCTCGTGAACATGCTGCTGGGACCGATTCTGCGGCTCATCTCCGCACCGATTACCTGGCTGACGCACGGGCTCTTTGCGTTCGTGGTCAACTACCTGCTCTTCGCACTCGCCGCGCATCTGACGCCGGACTTCCGTTCGAGCGGCGATTTCAACCACTGGCTCGCCTACCTCTACGGCACGATCGTGATGATGCTGGTCAGCACGCTGATGGAGCGGGGCACCTCGGGGCAGAGGGCGGGGGGTTCGTAACCGTACGCTTGCCGGATCGGTTATACTGAGTGTCGATGGTCGCGGGGCTGAATCAGGTTCGACGTGAGGATCCGCGGTCGATGTCAGCAGGCGGAGTTGCGAGCTCTCCTAAAACGATCGCAACGGCAATAACTGCCAACAACAACTACGCACTGGCTGCCTAAATAAGGTAACCACCGGACGCGAGGGGTCGGCCCGAACCACTTCGCCTTCCGGTCAAAAATTCGGGCTGGTTCGCACGGATGATGTGACGCGCAAACGAGATCGACTGCATCTGCGACGCACGATAGCCTAGCTTTGGGGCGATCGAACGGCTAAGACAAACTCAAAGCTGAGCCTGGAGAACGCATCGGTCCGGCTTTGCGGACTCGGGGGGCAGTACCCCGACAGCTCCACCATGTACGAGAAAGCGGAGGCCTCACGGCCTCCGCTTTCTCCGTGTTGGGGTGAAGAGTTGACCGCTCTTTAAGCGATGAGCGTACGCACGGGATACTTGAGGTTCTCCGGATCTCGCGTCGCAAAGATCAAGCCTTCGCATTGCGCTTGTGCGATCATCATGCGGTCGAATGGATCGGCGTGAATTTTCGGGAGCGCGCCGACGGCTACTGCGTGCGAGGCATCGATCGCGAGAAATGTAAATCCAAGCGATCGAACGCGTGCCGGTAGCCAGACCGCCGGATCGCCGGGTACCTTGAGTTTCCCGAGCCCAACCTTGATGACGATCTCCCATGCTGCTGCGGCCGAAACGAAAATCTCGTTTTCGGGATTCTCAATTGCCTCGCGGGCCTTGTCATTCAATTCCTCGGGCGTCGAGGCGGCCCATAGAAAGGCATGCGTATCGAGCAACAGCCGCACTAGACTCCCTCGAAGAGCCGGGTAATATCGAGATTGATGGCGTCGAAATCGGGAGCGATCGAGATCAAGCCGCGGTCGACGCCGAGGGCACGTTTTGGCGCGCGATCGACGGGAACGAGGCGCGCCGCAGCGCGCCCTGCGATGCAGATCAGCACTTCGGGCTCAACCCCCGTGCTCACATCCCGCACGAGCGCAGAGAGGGTACTCTTTGCCTCGTGCATCTTCACCCTTTTCATAATGTTAGTCTACCGGACTTAGTCTACTTAGTCAATTGCTCGAAGATATGCCGGCAATGCGGCCTCTCTCCTGTGCGGGAGTTCTGCGGTCCCGGAAACCTCCCGCGCCTTCCGTCGGTCGTACGCGGTATGAAGCAAAGAACGTTGGGTGCCCAGGGCTTGGTCGTTTCGGAGATCGGGCTGGGCTGCATGGGGATGTCGGAATTTTACGCCGGGCGCGACGACGCCGAATCGATCGCGACGATCCATCGAGCGCTCGAACTCGGGATCAACTTTCTCGATACCGCCGATATGTACGGCCCGTTCAAGAACGAGGAGCTCGTCGGCAAAGCGATCGCCGATCGGCGCGAGCGCGTCGTTCTGGCGACGAAATTCGGGAACGTGCGCGGCAGCGACGGTTCGTTCAAGGGCGTGAACGGCCATCCCGATTACGTGCGCTCGGCCTGCGATGCGTCGCTCAAACGTCTCGGCGTCGCACATATCGATCTCTACTATCAACATCGCGTCGACACCACGGTGCCGATCGAAGAGACGGTCGGTGCGATGGCGGAACTCGTGAAGGCTGGAAAGGTGCGTTACCTCGGCCTCTCCGAGGCCGCTCCCGCAACGATACGGCGCGCGCATGCGGTTCATCCGATCTCGGCGCTGCAGACGGAGTACTCGCTCTGGACGCGCGACGTCGAGGACGAGATCCTTGCCACGATCCGCGAGCTCGGCATCGGATTCGTCGCCTATAGCCCGCTCGGGCGCGGATTTTTGAGTGGCGCCTTCAAGCGTCCCGAGGATTTTCCGGCCGACGACACGCGCCGCAATCACCCGCGTTTCCAGGGCGAGAACTTCGCAAAGAATCTTCAGCTCGTGGAGCGCGTACGCGAGATCGCTGCGGAGAAGGGCATCACGCCCTCGCAACTCGCGATCGCCTGGCTCCTCGCACAGGGGCGGGATATCGTGCCGATTCCG
>JABEUX010000213.1 GCA_013044185.1 Vulcanimicrobiota bacterium
ACTTCGGCCTCGAGTAAGCGCTGCACCAAACCCTCGGCGGCACGCGAGAGTATGACCTGCGGGCCCTTCGCCGATTTCTTGACGTCGAGAACGTAGGCACGCACGAAATCGTTGATGCGATACATCTCGCCCGGCACTTGCTCCGACTGCGGTAGAACCGCTTCGTCGCGACCTTCCAGCAGCACGTACATATTGCGCTGTTCGTAGCGTTGTACGGTTCCGGTTACCAAATCGTTGAGGCGACGCGCGTATTTGTGGAAGACCGTATCGCGCTCGGCTTCGCGGATGCGCTGCACGATCACTTGCTTCGCCGTCTGCGCCGCGATGCGTCCGAAATCTTTGGGCTGCACCACTTCGTCGAAGAAGTCGCCGATTTGATAGGGCGCGCCGGCATCCTGAATCGAGATCTCGGCTTTCGGGTCGGCCGCCTCCTCGACCACCGCCCGGCGATGATAGACCGTGTAGGCGCCGGTCGCTCGGTCGACGCTCACGATCGCATTTGCTTCGGCACCATAGTGGCGCTTATAGGCTGTTAGCAGCGCCGCTTCGAGAGCTTCGAGAAGCATCTCGAAACCGATATTTCGCTCTTTTGCGACGGCGCGCAAAACGTCGATGAGACTTTCGGGCGCTTCTTCTTGCGTTTTCGTATTTTTATTCGTGCGTTCAGCCATTGCGTTTGCGTTCTCTCTTATTGGCGGCGAGGTCGGCGCGGGGATCGTATTCGAGGTTGGCGCTGCGAATCGCAGCGAGCGGTATCGGGAGCGTTCCCGACGGGGTATGAAGTTCGACATTGGTACCGATGACACCGCGCAGGGTGCCGCGGTGCGTCTTCACCCCGCCGATCGCCAAGGTCGTAACGATGCGTGCGTTCTTGCCGGCGAAGCGCTGGTAGTCGCCGGGGCGGAGCAGCGGCCGCTCGAGCCCTGCCGACTCCACTTCCAGGGAGTAGGGCTCCGGGCAGCTCTCCAGGGCATCGTTGACGTGGGCTGCGACGCGTTCGCAGGAGCCGATATCGACCCCGCCGACCCGGTCGATCGTGAGGGTAAGTGCGAGGCCGGCGCCACGGCGCCCGATGCTGTGCGTGACCACCTCGATATCGGCGAAGGCGGGATCGTGTTCGATCTGCGTGACGACCGCCTCGAAGGCTTGCTGAACTTCCGACAAACCTGACCCCTCCTTTCTGCATCCGATAGCGTCGCCCCGGAAGCAACGAAGCGCGGGACATGCCCACGCTCCTTCTTGAACGACTTCCCCATTCTACGCAAAAAAGCGACGGGCCGCAACCCTATGGCTGCTGCCCCTCGCTTGGATCATCTCCGCTCTGCGGTCGCGCTCTCGCCGGAAAGTCCGGCCGGCCTAGGCGCTACGCGAACGCCTTACAACGTCGGGCGCGACTCGCTGAGATGGTGACCCGGTGGATCTTGCGGTGACAAAAACCGCCCTCCTTCTGCGTGACGCGCACGTCGTGCGTTGTGCTGGTACCGATCGCGTCGGTACTTTTTCATGCTACTCTCATCGCTCGCAAGTTGCAAGGGAATTACGGAGTTGAAGTTGCCGCAGCCGCCGGGGCAAAGCCGCTCGCGGTCATACGTCGATGCGAGGCGGCGACGTACACGCTCTGGTCGACGAAGGCATGATAGGTGTGGTTACGATCGATCGTTACATCCTTGCCGCGCACGAAATTATGCGCGAACAATCCTGGAATGCCGAGAAAGACGGCGGATACGACGGTCAGGGTCGACGCCTTTCCCTTTTCGCTCCGCCCGTGCGCCGTACGATCTTGGTCGGTGAGCTGAATTTTATTTCCATCGACGCCATAGATCCAATCCGTGCGGACTTTTAAGCTTCCCGCATGTCCGTGCGGACCGGCCCGATCCACCGAGATCACCTCGCCTTTCCCCGTCGCGCCGCGGGCGATAACGATCCAACCATCGACAACGACGTTATGAACCACGCGGATCGGAAAGGTATCGCCGACCTTTGCATTCGCCGATGACACGCTGCCGACGACGCGATAGGCGATCTGCGTACCACCAGGTACCGTCACCCGTTGCGCGGTGAGAGGGGCTGTTTGAGGAGCGGCTCCGAGTAGAGCGAGGGCGGTGAAAAATGCCGAGAAACGCCAAGATAAACGCATGCTGAAATCTATCCTCGATTTTCTGTAGTGAAGAGTGGTGGGGGCTACGGGGGGCGTCGCCGTTACGGTGACGGGGGCGTGAACGGCTCCAGCAACTTCGCGTTGCAGGTATAGGAAACATTCGACTGCACGATGGGCTTTTCACCGCCGCGCATCGGGTCGAGAAATGGGTGCGCCCCCTGCGCAAAAAGCCCACCGATCGGTCCCGGCGGGGAGGCGTAATGCGGCGGCGGCACCCGCACGAGCCAGCCGCGGCAGATCGTGAACGGCCCGCGGTGCGAGACTCCCGTTACCCACATCTCGATCTGCCCGTCGCTGCCGCTGTGGCGATAGAGAAATTTCGTCGCCGCGAGCACGCTGTTCGGCGGCGTCGGACCGAGGTTGCTTCCGAGGTGATAGACGCTGTGCACGCGAGTCATTCCGCGCGGTGTCGCATGGACGTGCGGAATGAGCGCGTTCAGCCGCTGTTGGTAGGCGTTGGGGCGCGCCTTACTCTCCGGCTTTGGGGTCGGTGCGACCGCGACCGGGCGCGGCGGAGCGGCGACCGCACGCGATACGGGAGCTTTGGGGCCCGGCTCCGCGGAGCGCTTTGGCCCCGGCGTCGCCACGCTCTTCACAGGGTGCGGGACGGGTGAGGGAACCGGGTGCGGCGCCGGTGACGGCACGTGCGTCGGAACGGGCGAGGGCGCGACGGTTGGGGCCGGCGAGGGCACCTGCGTTGGTTGTGGGGAGGGAACCGGTCGCGGCGTCAACGTCGGCTG
>JABEUX010000047.1 GCA_013044185.1 Vulcanimicrobiota bacterium
GGCGTCGTCGGCGTCACCGTCGGGGGCGCGGTCGGGGGAGGCGAGGGATTCCCGCCCCCGCCTCCGCCGCCGCAGGCCGATATGAAAAGCGCGCTCGCTGCGAGCGCGGGGAAGAGAAGCCGAGAGAGACGCATGGAGTCCTCCGCCAGAAAACTGAGAGGCGCCTGGGATTCGCCCCGGCGCCTCTGCTTCCTGGATGCAGTCGAGGGCTACGCAGGCGTAGCCCTCGCGAGCTTAATGCGCGTGCATCGTGACCAGATCGTCGAGGCTCACCCCCGAGACGTACGGCGCGATCTCGGCAGGGAGCGTCGCCGTCGTTACCGGTGTGTAACGCACGCCGTAACGCCCTTCGACCATATCGTGAAGCGAGGTCGCGAAGTAGGCGTCGACGGTCGAGGTCGGTGCCTCGGCATCGACAACGAGATGATCGGAGAAGCGTTGAACGATCGTGAAGCCTGCACGCTGCAGCGCATTCACGACGTTCGCTTCATCGCTCGCCAGCGATGAGGTTGGGCGTAGCACGATTTGGATGCGCGTCGTCGCAGTCGCGGCACGTACTCCTTGATCGATGAGGCCGCCGACAGGAGGCGCAACGTCGATGCGGCGTGCCGCTGCCGGAGCGAGCGATGTGACGGGTTGTGCTTGCTGCATGAATCCCGCGCTGGCCGAGAGCGGCACGCGATTCGGGCAGAGCGCATGCGCCATCGGCATGCCGAGCGGAATGCCGAGCCCGCTGACGTTATCGTAGCCCGTACCCGCGCTGTAGAATGGCGTCGTTCCGGCGAATTGGTTATTCCCCGTGAGGACGTCGATGAAGTTCGACGGCGAACTCGCGTATGCTTTATATGGCAACGCAACGGGATCGAACGAGACGGTCGCAGAGGAGACCGAGAAGTTGCAGTACTCGTAGATCTCCGCCATCAACGCCGCATACTCCGGCGAGCTCCACGAGGTTCCGGCAGCGGCACCCCACATGCCCGTATCGTAGATGGCAACGTCTTCGGCGGGAAGGGCAACGTCGGGGACGTTCCGTAGCGTCGTTGAGGCTTCGCCGGTCAGCCCGAGCTGGAACGGTGGTGTCGTCGCGCGCGCCGACACGCCTCCCCCGGTCGCGCACTGGCTGTTCCCTGTGCTTCCGCACGAGGTGTCGTTCCATGCGACGTTGTTGGTGATCGGGTCGGCGTTGTTGAGATTTGTCTCCGTGCCGCCGACGCCGATGACGTTCGGGTCGCTGGCGGGGTAGCCGACGCCGACGGCGTTGCTGACGCCGTTGAAACATTCATTTCCCGTATCGCCTGCAGCAGCAACGAACGCGATTCCTTTGCTCGCGCCGGTTTGGAGCACCGGATCGTAGAGAGTGAAGGTCGGGGTCGTTTCACAGCCGGAAAAAGAGGAATTCACGACCGAAGCCTTGCCGTCGCTGATCGCTTTGTTGTAGGCATCGACGATGTGTTGATCGGTGAGGGTGGGGATTTCATAGATCAGGATATTCGCTCCGGGCGCGAGGCCGGAGATCGTCTCGACGTCAAGCGTTGCTTCGCCGTTGGAGGCGCCCGCGGTGGGGCCGCCGTCGACGAGGACTGGCGAGATCGTGCTCCCCGTCGTCGGGGTCTGGAAGTAGGTGTTGTAGGCCGAGATATCGCTGGTGGATAACGACGAGTCGATGACGACCGCGACCGTCTGCCCCGAGCCGTTAAAGCCGCTCTGCACCGGGAACTGCAATCCATCGGCGACTGCGCGCGGACCCCAACCGGGATCGCTGGGCGGCCCAAAGGTGGGGCCGGCGAGCGGCGATGCCGATGCCGTCGGTCCCACGTTTGGTGGGGTTGCCGTGCCGGTTGGCGTCGGCGTTACCACCGGCGTCGGCGTCACCAACGGCGTCGGCGAGGTGCTCGGTTTTGGTGTCGGCAGCGGCGTACCGTTTTCGACGATTGCGAAGATGTACGAAACGTTCGCGGCGAGCGTGATCGGTGGCGCGATCGCCTGCGAGGGCAGCGCGACCGTATTCCCGCTTGCGGCGATGGGCCCGGCAACGGCGTTCCAGCCGGCTGCTGCATTCGTCGGATCGAAGAAGGCAACGTAGACATCACCTTGCAGCGTTCCCGCCGGGAATGTAAACGTAAAGCCCGGCGTGCTACCAAAGGTGATCGAACTGGTTGGCGTCACGACGGCGTAGAGCAGCGGCGTCACGGTCGCGCCGAGGGTTTTCGGGCGGCGGACGTTCGTCGTCTGCGGCGTCGGTGCGCCGACGGGGAGCGAGGATTGAACGGTGAACGTCGTGCTGCCCGAACCCGAGGTTGTTGCGGGCACCGTCACCGTGCCTGAGGCGCCCGAGGCGATCTCTGGAAAAGTCAGCGTCTGTGGAGTGCTGCCTAGATTCACACTTTGGGTAATGCTCGGGGGGAAGGTGACCACCGGAAGAGGGGTCGATCCTCCGCCCGGCGTGAAACCTCCACCGCCACCGCTGCTCCCACCACCGCCTCCACAGGCTGCGACGAGAACCGCGCTCAGTGCAAGCGCGGGAAAAAGAAGTCGAGAGAGACGCATAAAACCTCCAGAAATCCTGAGAGAACGCTGGGACACCGGGAAACTTTACGGTTTTTTTGCAATGGAGGCTATGCTCTTCGTCGGAGGTCGATCCGACGAAGAGCCTACTCGGCGAGTGCCGCGACCGGCACGCCCCCGGTCGGAGGGTTCGCTTTCATGAAGAAGACCAGCGGCGTCGCGAGGACAAAGACCACCGCGGTGAGGCGGAAGAGATAGGTATAGGCGATCATCGTGCTCTGTTGCGCCACCATCGCGGTGAGGGCGAGGCGCGAGAGCCCGTGCGTCTGGGTCACGCCCGCTGCGAGCACGTTCCACGCGATCGCGCCTTCGTGCGCGAGCAACGTCGTCAGAATCGCGATACCGAAACTTCCGCCCAACTGGCGCACGAGCGTATAGACGCCCGTCGCCCCGGCGAGTTCGTGGCGCGGAATATCGCCGAGCGATGTGGTCGAGAGCGGCACGAAGAGGAAGCCGAGTGCGAAGCCTTGGATGACGCGCGGCCAGAAAACATCCCAGTAGCCAGCCATCGCATTGAGATCGCCGAGCATCCAGGTCGAATACCCGAAGACGAGCAGGCCGAGCGCGACGAGAATGCGCGGATCGACCTTGCCGATCATTCGCCCGACGATCATCATTGAGATTGCGGTGGCGAAGGCACCCGGCATTAAGGCGAGCCCGGTATCGAATGCCGTGAAGCCCAACATCGTCTGGAAGAAGAGCGGTAAAATAAGTGCGGTTCCATAGAGACCGAAGCCACTGACGACGCCGATAATACTACCGATGGTAAAACTTGGAACGCGAAAGACTTGTACGTCGACGAGCGGATATTTATCGCGTATCGACTTGTAGATAAAGAACGCGATGGAAACGACCGCCACGACCGAGAGCGTGACGATGGTGGTCGAGGAGAACCAATCGTCGTGTTCTCCGCGTTCTAGGACGTATTGGAGCGAAGCGAGGCCCGCGGTGAGCAGCCCGAGCCCGAGAAAATCGATTCCCCCTTTCGGCTTTTCGTGGAGTGAGGAATCGGGAATATACGCGAGCGTCAGAATGAATGCCGCGATACCGATCGGGACGTTGATGAAAAAAATCAGCGGCCAACTCGCATTGTCGACGATGTAACCGCCGAGCGTCGGGCCGAGCGCCGGGCCGACCATCGCTCCCAGCCCGAAGATCGCCATCGCGAAACCGCGCCGCGCCGGAGGATAGGATTCGAAGAGAATCGCCTGCGCGGTTGGCTGGAGGGCGCCGCCGCCGATGCCTTGGAGAATGCGGTAGAAGATGAGGACGTCGATGCTGTGCGCGGTGCCGCAGAGAAATGAAGCGACGGTAAAAATACCGAGCGATGCGGCGTAAAAGAACTTTCGCCCGAACATCGCGGTCAGCCAGCCGTTGAGCGGCATGACGATGACGTTGGCAAGAATGTAGCCGGTCGCGATCCACGAAACCTCGTCGACCGATGCGCCGAGGTTGCCGCCGATGGTATCGATCGCGACGTTGACGATCGTGGTGTCGATAATCGCCATGATGAGCCCGAGCATCACCGTAAAGGTAATGATGCCGAGATATTTGTTCTCGTGCTCCGCTGCGTTCATCGTTGTTAATGCCACCGTTACCTAACCTTCATCTGCGAGCGGTATCGTACGGACAAGGAGGACGACACCATGAACGACACTTCGACCGAGACCCCCGAGATGCTTGAAAACGTTGCAGCAATCCTCGAAGGGCAACCTGCCCATACCACCGAGGATGAGGATGAGGACGACGCACTTCCCGAGGGCGAACTCAATGGCTCGGCGGACGATGAGGACGACGACGAGGAAGAGGACTGAGCGTCTGAGCGGACGGAGTGCGACGATTGAGAAGCGTGCGGTGCCTCGAAAGGGCGCCAGGGTCGCCGTGCGGTATCGGGCTCCTTCATGCCGATCCTCGCATCAGCGCTCGTGGCGCGAGGGAGATCCTCGAAGGTTCCTGAGATCACCCCGTACTTTTGGATTCTCAAGATCCTAACGACCGGCATGGGTGAGACGAGTTCCGACTTCTTGGTCCATCATCTCAACCCGGTGCTTGCAGTGCTCCTCGGTGCACTCGGGTTCGCACTCTCGCTCGCATGGCAGTTTCGCGCGCGACGCTACGTTGCGACGACCTATTGGTTTGCCGTCGTAATGGTGAGCGTTTTCGGCACGATGGCTGCCGACGTGCTGCATGTCGTCCTCGGCATACCCTATCTCGATTCGACCGCGTTCTATGCCGTCGCGCTCGCCCTCATCTTTGTCGCGTGGCATCGACGAGAGCGCACCCTCTCGATCCACTCGATCGTCGGTGGAAGCAGAGAGCGCTTTTACTGGGCGACGATCCTCGCGACGTTCGCGCTTGGAACGGCGGTCGGCGATCTGACGGCGACGACCCTGGGTTGGGGCTATCTCGCCTCGGGAGTGCTCTTTGGCGCGCTCATCGCTCTCCCGGCGATCGCACGCCGATGGTTCGGCTGGGGCGAGATCTTCGCGTTCTGGTTTGCCTACGTGCTGACGCGGCCGCTCGGTGCATCCTTCGCCGATTGGATGGGAAAGCCGAAAAGCTGGGGCGGCCTCGGCTGGGGCGAGGGGGTGGTGAGCCTCGGCTGGGGGATCGCGATCGTCGGCTTCGTCGGCTATCTCGCGGTGACGCACCGGGACCTCGAGCACCGCACTCCGCCGCTCCCCGAAATGGAACCGCTCGATTCCGTAACCGGTTCTTAGCATGCGGGCGGGCTGACAAAAGGACGCCCCTATGCTACGATGTGCTTGATACGCCAAGCAATTACAAGGAGCGCTCATGGGCGGCCTCGGAGATCATCCCTCACATCCCTTCGCAGTGGAGAGCGCTGCACTCCTCTGGACGATGCTCTTGCCCGGTGGTTTGCTCGCGCTCGCCGTCGGTGCATGGTGGGAGCAGGCTCGCCGCTCCGGTAGCCGCCATGCGCGCCTGATCTCGGCGCGCCGTTTCCGCGCGACCAAGCGCTTCATCCGCGCGAGCGGGCACGATAAGGCCGCCGCGTAACTCATCCGCTGCGCTCAGGCGGCCTCATTTTCGAAACCTCCGCTGAAGAGGGCGGAGATGTAGGCGTGCAGTCCGGGGTCGATGCTCGCTAACCGCGCGCGCGTTGCGCGCGGCCAGGGCGATCCGGCATCGTTGATCTCGACGTACGCGCGCAGGCCTTCGGCGAAGTATTCATCGAGCCCGGTCGCTGCATAGGGCGTTACGAAACGCGTCGCACGAGCGAATGCATCGCGTACCGCCGGCGCGATCCCCGAACGATAGACCCCTCCGCCGAGCGCGCAGTCGAGGGCATGGCCGAACTCGTGCGCGACGGTCATCGGGCTTCGCGAGCGGAGATAGACGCAGCGCTCCTCCACGACGAAGAGCCCCGCCGGTGGAGCGGGCCACGCATCGACGTCGATGCGCAGGCGCACCAACGCCGCCGACGCTGCATCGAAGCGCTCGCCCGCGCTCAGCGGCCGCACGGCGATGCGGTGTTTGCGTGCGAAGCGAAGTGCGGGCGCCCCAAAGCGCGCGAGCGTTGCGGCGATCTCCGCTTCGCTCTCCGGTTCCCCGACGGCGATGCAGAGGCGGCGAGCGAGAGCGAGTGCGTCGTCCATCGAGCGATTGTGCTCGATGGAGATCGACGCGACGCTACCGCATTATTGCTGCTTCGTGTCTTTTGCCGATGCGCGCCGAATGTAGAGCGGCACGTCGGAGCGCCGTAGCACGCCTTCGGCGATGCTGCCGAGCATAAGCCGACTCAAACCGCTCCGCCCTTGCGTTCCCAATGCGATGAGGTCGCACTTTTGGTCGTGAGCGGCGCGCAGGATTTCGTCGACCGCCTCGCCTTCGAGGACGACGCTCTCGGTTTCCACGCCACGAGCAACGGCGCGTGCCGCCGCTTGTTTGAGAATCGTTTGCGCCCCACCGCGCATGGAGTCGATCGCATCGAGCGAGTAGACCCCTCCATATCCCGCCAGGGCGATATACCGCTGCACCTCGATGACGTTTGCGAGAAGCAGTTTGGCCTTACGTTCGACCGCAATATCGATCGCATCGTCGAGAACGTGATCGGCATTGGGGGATCCGTCGTAAGCCATCAATATGTGGGTGAACATGGTGCTGGTATCTCCTCGTACCTCTAGAGTAATAATCTCGTCGGGAAGATCGCGTGAAGCTACCCGGAAGGTTTCTCGCCCTTCTCGGCCTCGCCCTCAAGCACTCGCGCGAGCAGGGCAGATTTTTCGATTCGCTCCTTGCTGGGCTTCGGATACTCCGAGGGTAGATCTCGGAACGCGGAGAGAACGATCTTTCCCACCACCGCACGGGCGACCCATTTCCTGTCGGCCGGAACGACATGCCACGGCGCCCAGCTCGTGTTGGTGCCTGCGAGCATCTCGCTATAGGCATGTTGGTAGGCGCTCCAACGCGCGTGCCCCTCGAGGTCTGCATCGGAGAATTTCCATAGTTTGTCGGCATTATCGAGGCGCGCGAGCAGCCGTTTGCGCTGCTCCTCTTTCGAGAGATGCAAAAAGAATTTCAAAACGATGGTGCCGCTGCGTACGAGGTGGCGTTCGAACGCATTGATATCCTCATAGCGCTCGCGCCACGTTTCGGCCGCCTCTCGAGCGCCTTCGGCCTCGAGCGCTTCGCGGTTTACACGAACCACCAATACTTCTTCATAGTACGAGCGATTGAAGATTCCGATCCGCCCAAACTGCGGCAGCACCTTGCTCTCGCGCCAGAGAAAATCGTGGGCGAGTTCCTTCGCCGACGGCTGGCGAAAGCCGTGAACGTCGACACCCTGCGGATTGATGCCGGACATGACGTGCTTGATAATCCCATCTTTGCCGGCTGCATCCATCCCCTGCAGAACGATCAGGAGCGCTCGCTCTTTGCGTGCGGCGAAGACCTCTTGCAGTGCGGTGAGATCTCGAATGTCGGCCAGGAGCAGTTGCTCGGAATCTTCCTTCGATTCGAGTCCGCAACGATCCGCGGGATCGAAGTGCTGCAAATCAACCGAGTCACCGGGAACGATCGTCGTGTGTTTGAGGTTCATCGCGTTCTTTCTGCATTGGCGTGTACGAGTGCCGAGGTCGCGCGTGCGATCGTGGCGTTTTCATCGGTGGTGACGACGCGCACGGTGACGGCCGAGGAGAGAAGGGAGATAACGTCGGCATGAATCTCGTTCGCGTGGATATCGAGCTTCATGCCGAAGAGCGCGAGTCCGCGCACGATGGAGGAGCGAATCGGTGCGAGATGCTCGCCGACGCCACCAGTAAAGACCAACGTATCGAGCCCACCGAGGAGCGCCGCGAGTGCGCCGACCGCTTTTACCACCGACGTGCAAAATGCGTCCACGGCGAGGACGGCGCGCGGGTCGTCGCCGCGTTCGAGTAGGTGGCGAAGGTCGCGCTCGCCGCCGGAGAGCGCGCGTAGCCCGCTGCGCTCTTCGAGCAGACGCCGCAGATCCGCCACGCTCTGCTGCCGTTCTTCCAGCAAGTAGAGGAGGACGCCGGGGTCGAGGTCGCCGGGGCGCGTAGCCATGAGAATTCCCCCGAGCGGACTAAACCCCATCGTGCACTCAATCGGCTTCCCGTCACGCAATGCCGCGAGGCTCGCGCCGCTTCCCAGATGCGCGAGAATCGCCCGGCTCCCGAGGCGAGTTCCCAACGTGGCGCGCACGTATTCGTAGGAGAGTCCGTGAAAGCCATAACGACGTAAAAAATCAGGTTCGGAATTTTCAATCGGGAGAACGCGCGCGCGTGCGGGAAGCTCGCGAAAAAAATTGGTATCGAAGCAGAGGACGTTGGGAAGGTGCGCGAGGCGTTCGTGCGTCGTGCGGAGCGCCGCGAGCGCCGCGGGGGCGTGCAGAGGATCGAGCCGTTCGTAGCGCGCGAGCCGATCGAAGAGCGCAGGCGATGCGAGTGTCGGCGCGTCGTCGGGACCGCCGAAGACCAGCCGGTGCCCGACCGCATCGAGCGCGATCTCGGCTGGGAGTTCGCTCGCAAGAACGGCGTTGATGGCCGCCGTCGCGCCGGCGGCCGTCGGCTCCATCGAGAGCGTGCGTGCGAAGAGCGAACGCGCTCGCTCGCCGTCGACGCTGTAGATGCCGACCTTGAGCGAGGAAGAACCGGCGTTGAAGGTGAGGACGTTCACGTCGTCGCGTGCCCCGGCCATCTCCATTCACGAATTTCGGGCATATCTTCACCGTGTTCGGTGATATAGCGGCGATGCTCGACGAGTTTGTCGCGAATGAGTTGTTGGGCGTGCGCCGCACGCTCGCGGAGTCGCGCAACGCGGTCGATCGCATCGCCGGCGAGGTGGAAGCGGTCGAGCTCGTTAAGGACGGTCATATCGAACGGGGTGGTGGTCGTACCTCGCTCTTGGTAGCCGTGTACGTGGAGGTTGGCGTGATTCGTACGGCGGTAGGTGAGGCGATGAACTAAACCCGGGTAGCCGTGAAAAGCGAAAACGACTGGTTTATCGGTGGTAAAAAGCGAATCGAAAGCGAGATCGGTCAGGCCGTGAGGGTGTTTTTCGTGCGCTTCCAAACGCATGAGGTCGACGACGTTGACGACGCGCACGCGCATCTCGGGAAGGTACGTTCGAAGAAAATCGACCGCAGCGAGCGTTTCGAGCGTCGGTACGTCACCCGCACAGGCCATGACGACGTCGGGTTCCTTCCCGCCGTCGTTGCTCGCCCAATCCCAAATGCCGATCCCTTGCGTGCAATGCGTGACGGCGGCATCGATATCTAACCATTGCGGCTCGGGCTGCTTCCCTGCAACGACGACATTGATATAGTTCGTGCTACGAAGGCAGTGGTCCATCACGGAGAGCAGCGTGTTGGCATCGGGCGGGAGATAGACGCGCGTCACGGTGCCCGACTTGTTCATCACGATATCGAGGAAGCCGGGGTCCTGATGGGTGAAGCCGTTGTGATCCTGTCGCCACACGTGCGAGGTAATGAGATAATTGAGGGATGCAATAGGACTCCGCCAGGGGATCGTTTTGCACGCCTCGATCCACTTTGCATGCTGATTGAACATCGAATCGATAACGTGAACGAAGGCTTCGTAGCTCGTAAAAAGTCCGTGCCGCCCGGTGAGGAGATATCCCTCGAGCCATCCTTGGCATGCATGTTCGCTGAGAATCTCCATAACGCGCCCGTCTGGAGATACGTGGTCGTCTCCGGAAAGAACGCGAGCGGTAGAGCATCGGTCGGTCGTTTCAAAAACGGCTTCGAGTCGGTTCGAGGCCGTTTCATCCGGCGCGAACAAACGCATCGTCGATGGATTCGCACGGAGGATGTCGCGTATGAAACCACCGAGCGCGCGGGTGGCTTCACCGAGCGTTTGCCCGGGTGAAGGAACGGATACTGCGTAGCTGCGGAAATCGGGAACCGAAAGCGGACGCAGGAGTTCGCCGCCGTTCGCATGCGGGTTCGCACTCATGCGACGCTCGCCTTTCGGTGCGAGCGCCGCAATCTCGTTGTAGAGCGTGCCGCCTTCGTCGAAGAGCTCCTCCGGACGATACGAACGCATCCATGCTTCGAATTGCGCGAGATGCTCGGGATGCTTTTCGAAATCGCCGATCGGAATCTGGTGCGCGCGTTGCGTGCCCTCGATCTGGAGGCCGTCGACGAATTTCGGTCCGGTCCAGCCTTTCGGCGTTTTCAAGACGATCGCGGGCCATGCGGGGCGTTGGGTGAAGCCGTGCTCGCGCGCGTCGCGTTGAATGAAATCGATACGGTCCAGCGCACGTTCGAGCGCGCGTGCGAGTTCGGCGTGGACCAGCTGCGGGTCGTCGCCGGCGACGATCTGCGGCTCGTAGCCGTATCCGCGCAGCAGCGTACATAGCTCCTCATCGCCGATGCGCGCGAGCACCGTCGGCCCCGAAAGCTTGTAGCCGTTGAGGTGGAGAATCGGTAGGACCGCGCCGTCGCGTACCGGATTGAGAAATTTATTTGCGTGCCAACTCGTGGCGAGCGCGCCGGTCTCCGCTTCGCCGTCGCCGATGACGCAACAGACGAAGAGATTCGGATTGTCGAAAGCGGCGCCGAAGGCATGCAGCAGGCTATAACCGAGTTCGCCGCCTTCGTGAATCGATCCGGGTGCATCGGGTGAAGCGTGGCTGGGGATCCCCCCGGGAAAGGAGAACTGTCGAAAGAGCTTGCGCAGTCCCTCCGTATCGCGGGTGATCGCCGGATATCGTTCGGTATAGGTTCCCTCGAGATAGGCATTTGCGACGACCGCCGGCCCGCCGTGGCCAGGGCCCGTAATGTAGATTGCGTCGAGGTCGTGTCGCCGAATGAGGCGATTCATATGTGCGTAGATGAGATTGAGCCCCGGCGAGGTTCCCCAATGGCCAAGCAGTCGCTTTTTAATATGATCGAGGCGCAGCGGCTCGCGCAGGAGCGGGTTATCGATTAAGTAGATCTGTCCGATACTCAGATAATTTGCCGCGCGCCAGTAGGCATCGATCGCGGTGATTTCGGCGGCATCGAGCGCGTCGTCGATAGACCCGTTGGTGAGGTTCATGAACTCCCTTTCAGCGACGTCGGTGCGGTTGCTTCGCGGCCGATGCCGAAGGCACGGTAGATCGGGAGTTTTACAGCGAGGAGTACGAGACCGACGAAGAGGATGAACGCGAGGGTCTCGCCGACCACCAGGGGCGGCAACGGCGGCATAAGCACCCCGAAAAACGCCATCGCCGCCGCCGCGAGAATTGCAAAGCCGACCGCACCCAATAAAAAGCGCGAGGGAGCTTCATGAAAGACCGCGTCTCGTTCGCGCAGAGCGAGCAAGGCGATCTGTCCCATTCCCACCATCGCAAAAAACGTGAGCCCCCGGAGTTGGGCCAAGTCGAGCCGAGCCGCGGTTCGCTCGAAGATACTGAACCCGACGATTGCGGCACCGGTAAAGAACGCGAGCGAGGCCGCTGCGGCGACTAAACGACCGATGCGCCAGGCGTCGAAGCCACGCGAGGGGGCGACGCGATCGGTTGCAATGGAAAGCGATGCAAAATCGTTGAGAATTAAGAGTGCGACCATTAAGGTCGGCGAGAGAACGAAATGTCGAAAGATGAAGAAACCTACGCTGGTGACGAAGACGATTTCGAAGTACTTCACGATCTTCGCCACGACGTAGGTCAGCATGCGCTGATAGATCTTTCGGCTCGTATCGATTGCCGAGAGAACTCCTACGAGACCGGGCTGGGTGAGGATGATGCTCGCAGCGGCCTTTGCAACGTCGGTGGCGTTGGAAACCGCGACACCAACGTTCGCCGCTCGTAATGAAGGCGCGTCGTTCACGCCGTCTCCCGTCATGCCGACGATGCGCCCCTTTTTCTGCTCGCGCTGCACGATTTGAAGTTTTTGATCCGGAAACACGGAGGCATCGACCGAGAGCGAGGGTATGCCGATCTCCGCTGCGACATGTAATGCGGTTTCTTGCCCGTCGCCGGTGATCATACGCAATTCGACGCCTCGCTGGGCGATGGCGGCGACGAGTTGTGCCGCATCCGGGCGCGGAGGGTCGGCGAGGCCGATCGCGCCGACTGCGGTCGTAACGGCGCCCCGTGCGATCGTTACGCCGATCGCGCGTTCGCCCTTTGCCGCGAGATCGTCGAGCGAGGGGAAAGCGACGCCGAGAAAACTCGGCGCGCCCTTCGCGAGAACCGCGTGCGTTCCGTCGGCGAGCCGAACGAAGGCTTGCGCGCTCTTCGTCTTCGGATCGAATGGGATCAAGCGCTCGACCGTCGGATCGCTCGCCGCATGCGCGGGCGCCGATGCGAGGATCGCAAGATCGATAGGATCTTGCCCGGCGGCGTCGCAGGTCGTGGCCGCAAAGCGTAAGAGATCCTCGCGAGTGTAGGGGGCGTACGGCGTCGTCTGGTCGACGCGGATCGCATTCAGGGTGAGCGTACCGGTCTTATCGCAACAGAGGACGTCCATCGATGCGGCGTCCTCCATCGCCGTGAGGTGCGTTACGAGCACCCCGTTGCGCGAGAGTTCGAGCGCGCCCAACGCCGTCGCGAGCGTAAAGGCCGCCGGTAACGCGACCGGTATCGCGGCGAGCATGACGACGAGTGCAAAAACGATGATCTCCGATCTCGCGATCTGTTCGGAGAGTGCGATGGCGGAGACCCCGAGGACGATGACGACACCGGCGATTGCGAGCGACCGAACGATACCCAAGACCAGGCGTTGCACGCTGCCGACCGTCTGAATGTCGCGCATGAGGCCGGCAGTCTTTCCGAATTTCGTCCGCTCGCCCGTCGCAATGACGTGGCCGGTTGCATCGCCGCGCGTAACGGTCGAGCCGGCATAGACAGATCCCTTCGCTGCGACCTCTTCGGGTACGGATTCACCGGTGAGGACCGAACGATCGACCTGAATCTCGCCGTCGTCGATGCAGATATCGGCGGGGACGACATCGCCGACGACGAGTCGTACGAGATCGTCGGTGACGAGCTCGCGCGACGCGAGCTTTCCCCAGGTGCCGTCGCGCAATACTTTTGCATGGACCACGATTCGCGCGCGCAGGAGATCGAGGGCATGTTGTGCGCGGCGTTCTTGCGCGAACGCTAAAAATACGTTAAAGAAGAGCAGAAGAGCGACGGCACCGGCGTCCTTCGCGCGTCCGGTCGCAAGCGCGAGGACGATGGTCGCCTCGAGCAGCCAAGGAATCGGCGCCCAAAACTTTCGCAATAGATCGATGAACGGGCGCGGGGGAACCGGCGCGATTTCGTTCGGACCATCGTGGGCGAGGCGCGCCTGCGCATCGATGGTGGTGAGGCCGGCGCTCCATTGCGTCACGACGCTCTCCCCACAGGCCGTAGCGTCTCGGCGGCGCGATGGGAGTGGTATGTCGCCAACGCGATAGAATGCAAGCGCGTCTGCAGCGAATCGGCGCGTGAGGTGAGGACGATGGGGACTCGCGCACCGAGGACGACTCCCGCTAACGTTGCGCCGGCGCCGTACTCCAACGCTTTGGCAACGGCATTCCCGGAGACGATCTCCGGAACGAGAACGATATCCGCGTCACCGGGTACCGGCCCGCTCAAGCCCTTGATGGCGCTCGCTTCGCGGGAGAGGACGCAATCGAAGGCGAGAGGCCCCGCAACGAGTGCGGGAGCGAACGCTCCGCTCGCCGCCATTCTGGTGAGCTCCGCGGCGTCGAGCGTCGATGGGATCGTCGCTTTCACAATTTCGAGGGCGGAGAGCAGCGCAACTTTCGGTACGGAGAGCCCCATCGTGACGGCGAACGCGATAACGTTTTCCAAAATCGCCGCTTTCATGGTGAGGTCGGGCGCAACGTTAATCGCGCCATCGGTGAGCAGGAGCGGCTTTCCGTAACGCGCCATTTCGATGACGAAGACGTGCGAGAGCCGCTGCCTCATGCGTAAGGCTGCAAGAATCGGATGCAAAAATGTATCGGAATGGAGATGCCCCTTCATCAAGGCGTGGGCTCTCCCCGATAATACTTCGTTTACGCTGCGCTCGGCCGCTTCACCCTCGTTGCTTGCCGCAACGATGGTGGCGGGGCGCTCGCGACGTTCTTGCAAAAGCGATTCGATCGAGGCGCGGTCGCCTACAAAAATGGGTTCGATGAAGCCCGCGCTGCGGGCGGCACAAGCGGCATCGATAACGTGTCGCTCGCCTGCATCGGCTATCGCCATTGAGAGCGGCGCGCTATGTGCCAACGCGGCGGCGATCGTTTCGTAGGTTGGGAACGCGATAGTCATGCTCCGAGCTTTCCTTCGAACGCCACAAGCGTCTCATCATGCTTCTCTCACAGTATTGCTCGCGCGTCAAGCGTGAAAAGACCAGCGGAATCTTGCTCGCGTCGGCAGGCGAGAACGAACGTCGGAGCAAAGCGAGCGTTCGTGTTGGCCAAACCCGAGCACCCCGAGCGTCACCTCTCTTCGACGGCCACCTTGCGCGATGTCGTCATCGGAATGTCCGATGGCCTCACCGTGCCGTTCGCTCTCGCCGCCGGTATCGCAGGGGCGCTCGCGGCATCGCATATCGTCGTCACCGCCGGCGTCGCGGAACTTGCGGCCGGTGGGATCTCGATGGGGTTAGGCGGCTATCTGGCAACGCGCACCGATCGAGATCACTACGAAAACGAGCTCGCGCGCGAACACTACGAGGCGGAGCACCTTCCGGAGACCGAGCGGGCCGAGGTTGCGGAGGTCCTTTCACATTACGGTCTCAGCGACGAACTTTTAAAGCAAACGGTCGACACCATCTGTTCGGATCGCGAGCGCTGGGTCGAGTTTATGATGCGCTTCGAACTCGGGCTGGAACGCCCTGAGAAGCACCGCGCCATTCTCTCGGGAATCACGATCGGGTTTTCGTATGTGGTCGGCGGCGTGATTCCGCTCGCTCCATACGCCTTGATCGCGCAGTCGAATGAAGCATTCATGCTTTCGGCGCTGCTTACCGGTATCGCACTCGCGATCTTCGGAGCGGTCAAAGGGAGGCTCACGGGGATCGCTCCCTGGCTCGCCGCTCTCCAGACGCTCGCTATCGGTGGTGCCGCATCGGGAGTCGCCTTTCTCTTCGCCCGTTGGGTCGCCGGCGGATAGTTTTCCGCACGTCGAAATGGGAAGAAATCGAGAAGAACGCTGGATTCGTTCTTCTTAGCAGGCGCCCAGTCCCTCGCTACACTGGGGGCATGAACGAACCAACCTATCGAACGACCTTTGGGTTCGTGCTCGTCATCCTCGGTTTAATCGTCATCTCCTGGGTAGCGTTGCTCGTGCTCTCCCAATCGAGGTGGTAGGCGATGCACATCCATCGACTCGAAAAAATCTTCCTCGGTTTGGGCGTTATCACGCTCGCCGCATTCTTCCTTATCCTCATCGCTTTGCAGGTCGGAGAGAGCTTCAAACCGCCCGCGAGCAGCATGACGATCGACCCAACGAAGGTTGCTTCGACGGCACCCTTCGATCGCCCGGGCCTCCGGAAGCTTCCCAACGGGTCGTACGAAGCGTATTACGTCGGCCAAGTCTTCTTTTGGCGGCCTTCGACCCTGACGGTTCCACTCGGTGCGAAAGTGCGCTTCTACGTAACGTCGACCGACGTCGTCCATGGGTTCCTCATCGAGCATACCGACGTGAATCTCGAGGTGATGCCCGGATGGGTGAGTACCGCGACGCACGTCTTTCGCCATTCCGGCGACCATTTAATCGTCTGCGACCAATACTGCGGCGCCGGCCATGCCGATATGTTCGCACACATCGTGGTGAAGTGAGGAGTCAAAGCGCATGATGGTTCTCGATCGGATGAATACCGCCACAACCTCGGCACAACGACGGTTGATTTTTGCGCATCTAACGGTTGCGTTTGCGGCGCTCTTCATCGGTACGTTTTTTGGTGTTCTGCAGACGCTCTCGCATGCAAATGCGATACAAATGCCGCCGTGGTTCGATTACTACCGTATGCTCACGGCGCACGGCGTGTTGCTCGCATTGGTGTTCACGACATTTTTTATCACCGGCCTCTCGCACCTTGCCGTCTACCAGACCGAGAGCTACCCGCATCGGAGCATCGCGCTGGGATGGCTGGGATTTTGGCTGATGACCCTCGGCACGGTGATGGCGACCTTTGAAATTCTCGCCGGGAACGCCTCCGTGCTCTACACCTTCTACGCGCCGCTCAAGGCGAGCCCGTGGTTTTACATCGGCGCCGCGTTGCTGATCGTCGGCACGTGGTTCGCGCTCCTCGAATGGCTCTTCATCACCGGCCTCTGGCGCCGCGAGCACCCAGGCGAGCGTACCCCGCTCCCGGCCTTCATGGTACTCGCCAATTACATCATGTGGTTTCTCGCTACGATCGGCGTGGCGATCGAAGTCGTCTTTATGCTCATTCCCTGGGCCTTCGGCTGGGTTCCGGGCGTTGACGTGCTGTTGACGCGGATGTTGTTTTGGTACTTCGGACATCCGTTGGTCTATTTTTGGCTGCTCGGCGCCTATCTCGTTTGGTACGGCGTCATGCCGGCGATTCTGAAGGTGCCGATATTCTCCGATTCGCTGACGCGTCTCGCCTTTATTCTCTTCATCATTCTCTCGCTTCCGGTCGGGATCCATCACGAGTTCTCCGACCCGGGAATCGCGGATCGCTGGAAATTATTACAGACGGGCCTTACGCTGATGGTCGTCGTTCCATCGCTGATGACGGCGTTCGCCCTCTTTGGAACCTTCGAAGAGTATGCTGCGAAGCTCGGCAAGACGGGATTTTTCGGCATCGTTGGATCGCTTCCGTGGGGCGACCCTGCCTTTGCGGGGATCGCGCTGGCGATGCTGCTCTTTATCTTCGGCGGCATCGGCGGCATTCTCAACGCATCGTACACGCTCGATAGTACGATTCATAATACGATGTGGGTGGTCGGACATTTCCACATTACGGTCGGCGGGCCAGTCGCCCTGACGCTGCTCGCCGCGACATGGCGCTTGCTCCCGGCACTGACCGGGAAGCGCTTGTTTAGCGTTGGGCTCGCCCGAGCGCAGGTCTGGCTCTGGTTCGTCGGGATGGCCGTGATGTCGTTTGCGATGCATGCCGAGGGTTTGATGGGTGCGCCGCGGCGCGTCGAACACTATACCTATGGCGGCTCGGCGATCGCCGCCGCGTGGCAGCCGTACTCGTTGCTCGCGGCGGGGGGAGGTATCGTGATTTTCCTCAGCGTGATTGCGTTTGCCATCGTGCTCTTTGGGACGATCTTTTCGAGGCCCGATGTGACGGAGACTGAGAGCGCGCGGGCATTTACCTTCGCGCTCGCGCGCCCCGGTGATGAGGCCCCCTCGGCCTTCGATCGTTTGGGGCTCTGGACGTTGGTCGCGATTGCGTTGGTGATTGTGGCCTATGCCGGCCCCTTCTACCAGCACTTCAGCGAACACGTCTACCTCGTGCCGGGAATGCGGACCTGGTGAACGAAGCACCAACGGTGAGCAAACGGGTGCTCGTCGTTGACGATGAACGCCAGATCGGGGATGTGCTGTCCGCATACTTACAGCGGGAGGGCTATATTCCGGTCGTGGCCGAGACGCTTTCGGCGGCGATGAGCGAGATCGAGCGGCAGATCCCCGACCTGCTGCTCCTCGACGTGACCCTCCCCGACGGGAGCGGGCTCGATCTCCTGCGATCGCTCAACGAACAATCGATTCCGACGATTATGTTGACCGCCCGAGGTGACGAGGTCGATCGAGTCGTCGGTCTCGAGATGGGTGCGGACGATTACATCACCAAACCGTTCTCCCCGCGCGAAGTGATCGCGCGCGTTCGGGCGGTGCTTCGCCGGAGCGAGGAGCGCGATCGGCCCGGGGGGCGCCATCGGCTGCACGTGCTCGACCTTGCGATCGACGGTGACGCACACGAAGTTCGTCGGGATGGCGAAAAAATCGACCTCACTCCATCGGAGTTCCGTATCCTTACGGCGTTGGCACGCCATCCGGGGCAGGTCTTCTCGCGCGTTCAATTACTCGATGCGATCGGTGACGATGGATCGATCTACGAACGGACGCTCGATCGGCATATCAACAACCTTCGGCGAAAGATCGAAGTCGATCCGCTCCACCCACGGTACGTGCTCACCGTTTTCGGAGTGGGATATAAGGCCGCGCACGAGTGATCGACGCCATGAGGCAGCGCCTCGTTCATGCGCTCGATCTTGCGACGCTCGGCGACTACGACGCAGCGAAGGCCGAACTCGAACCCCTCGACGATCCGATCTCCGGACGCTTGCTTTTGTTTATTCAGGGGTTGGAGGAGCGCGACCAACAGGTGCGGCGCTCACGATCGATGTTGCGCCACGAAGTCGGCAACGCGCTCTCGATCGCGCAGTCGAATATCGAGGGAATCGTGGACGGCGTACTCGCGCCCGAGGCGGCTCGTTTGGAGGGTATCCGCGATGCGATCGTCGGGGCAGGGCGGCTCATCGCCGAACGGCCGAAAAACAGTATCGCCGAATCTCCCTCGACGACGATATCCTTGGCGCCGCTCAATATCTGCGCCTTAATCGCCGCGCACGCCGCCGCGACGGCGGGCATGGCCGAGGCCAAGGGAATCACGATCGTGTACGAGACCTGCGGCGCGCGCAAGCTCGCGTGCGAAAACTATTACGGCGATGCAATGCGCGTCGGCCAGATTCTTCGCAACGTCCTCATTAATGCGGTGCGCTATACGCCCCCTGGCGGAACGATCGAATTGCAGTGCAGTCTGGATGGCGGCAGATTGCACGTTCGTATCAACGATAGCGGCCCGGGGATCGCGCCCGAGGATCGCGAGCGCGTTTTTGAACCCGGCTATCGCGGCCCGAACGTCGGAAGCGCGGGGAGCGGGCTCGGTTTAGCGGTGGTTCGCCAGTTGACCGAAGAGCTCGGGGGGCACGTGGACGTGCGGTCGAGGCCGGGAAGCGGTGCGACCTTCTGGATCGATCTTCCGATGGTCTCGCTGGCGACGACGAGCGATTAAGTGAGTCCGCGTGCGCGCCGAGCGGCGCTCTCCTCGCGTTCGCGGATCTTCGCGACGAGGCCGGCAGCGATCCGTTCGAGCAATTCGCGCAGGCTGCGTTCGGCGGCTCCGTGCAACAGCGCTGCATCGAATCGCTCGCCAAGTGCGCCGAGGGGTGCGCTATAGGTTCCCTGGAGCCAGAGTTCGGAGGCGATCGCACCGACCGGGTTGAGCGTTAACGTTCCTTGAAAGCGCGGAAAGAGCCCAGGGTGATCGACGGCCTCGAGCTCGATGGTTGCCTCCCAACGCATCGGGGCGAGTTCGACGTGCGTCGCGACGGGAATACGCAATTCACCGCCGACCGGGATATGGAGCGAGCGCAGGCCCACGGCGAGCGCGAGTTCATCGAACGGCGCTTCGTGCCGTCCGAGCGCCGCAAAGAGTTCCATCGCTTCGTCGTGAGCAGCCGAAGCCGGAAGCGGCAGATCGACATGCATCTCGACCGTTTTCATGATGCGTGGATGGTTTCCGTTCGCTCCTCGATCTCCTCGGCAAGATCGGCGAGAAGCTCGCGCGCCGTCGCCGAGGCGATACGCGCACCGAGCACGGCGTCGAAGACGCGCCCGAATTGCCCGAGCGGTGGCTCGTAATTCCCATCGAGCTCCAACGTACAACCGCCGCCGTCGCGCGAACGAATAGCGAGTGTCCCTTCAAAATCCGGATAGGGGCCGCCACCATACGGGTGCCAACTGACCTTCCACACTTCGTCGAAACGGAGCGGATCTTCACTCAGTTCGAACATCGCCTCGACGTCGTGCGTTGCTTTCACCGCTACCAATGGAGCTCGTAACTCGATTCGCGCGCTCCGCGCGCTTGCAGCGAGTGGCGCGAGCTTCGTATGGAGCGCTTCGCGAGCCACTCGATAGGGGAGCCGGAGGGATCGCTGTTGGTGCAGAGCACTCATGCGCGCATCGTACCGGAGAGGCGTGAAGAATCTGAGAAAAGTCGGAAGCATCACGCCTAAGCTGAGAAGAACGCGTGAGGATCTACGGAAGCAACGTTGAGTTGGAGGAGCGTTGCATGGCGTGCGGTACGTGCGCGCAGGTTTCCGGTTGGAAACATTTTGGGAGCGTTTGCTTGGTGTTTTGCGCCGGAGGCGCGGCCGAGAATCGCGGCAAGGTTGAACGCCGAGGCGGCGACGAGATCGAGCGAGCGGTTCGCGGGCGGATGGCGCCAAGGGTCCTGGCATCCTCTCGTCTAGCAAAATTTCCGTAAAGCGGGAGCGCGAGCAGGAAGCCTTATTAAAAGTAATAATAGATAGATTTACCATGGCAGCCCTCGCCAAGCGTAGCGCAGAAGAGGTCATCCGCGGGCCGATTAAGAGCAAGACGCTCTTCCCCGTGCTGATTCTCCATCTGCTTGAAGAGCGTGAAGATCACGGTTCGGGCCTGATGACCCGCATCGAGACGCTCTGTTCTGGCTTGCTCGCCGTGAATACCAATACGATCTATCCATTGCTGCGCCGTTTAGAAGAGCGCGGCTTCGTCGTGGGCCAGTGGGAGCATCCCAGTAAACGCTCGCGAAGGTTCTATCGTATTACTTCCGCCGGGCGCGAGCGCCTCGCCCGCATTAAAGCCGGCATGCTCCCCTATCTCGATTCGCTTGCGAACTCGATCGAACGGCTCCGCAGCGAACTCTACACGACCGATTCCACTCTGACGCCCGTAAGGAAAACATCAGCATGAGCACCTACCGAGCCCCACTGCGCGACATGCAGTTCGTCCTCCGCGAACTCGCCGGTATCGACGAGGTCGCGAAGCTTCCCGGGAATGAAGACACGCTCGACGTTCTCGATTCGATTCTTGAAGAGGCCGGTGCATTTGCAACCGGCGTGCTCGATCCGCTCAACCATACCGCGGATAAAGAAGGCTGTTCGATCGACGCGAACGGCAACGTGACCACGCCCAAAGGCTTCAAAGAAGCCTACAAAAAATTTGCCGATGCCGGATGGATCGGGCTCCCCGTGCCCGCGGAATACGGTGGCCAGGGATTGCCGCAACTCTTGCTTGGCCCGACGCTCGAGATGTGGAACGGATCGAATATCGGTTTCGCGAACGGCCCGCTGCTCAATCAAGGCGCGATCGAAGCGGTCGAACTCTGTGGTTCGCACGAGCAAAAGAAGACCTACATTCCCAATCTCGTCTCCGGGAAGTGGACCGGAACGATGAACCTCACCGAGCCGCAGGCCGGCTCCGACCTCGCGCAGGTGCGCGCGAAAGCCGTCCCCGAGGGCGATCATTATCTCGTCACCGGCGAGAAAATCTTTATCACCTTCGGCGAACACGATATGGCCGAGAACATCATCCATCTCGTGCTCGCGCGGCTCCCCGATGCCCCCGAGGGAACCAAGGGAATCTCGATGTTCATCGTGCCGAAATTCCTTGTGAAACCCGACGGTTCGCTCGGTGAGAAGAACGACGTTATCTGCGCCGGTATCGAGCATAAACTCGGCATCAATGGGAACCCGACCTGCACCATGAAATTCGGCGAGAAGGGCAAGGGCGCGATCGGCTTCCTCGTCGGCGAAGCGAACCGTGGCCTGGAATATATGTTCATCATGATGAACGCGGCGCGCTTCTCCGTCGGCGTGCAAGGCTACGCGGTCGCCGACCGCGCCTATCAGAGTTCGCTCGCGTATGCCAAAGAGCGCGTACAGATGTCCGACGCAACGACCCGCAATAAGGCGCCGGTCCGGATTATCGAACATCCCGACGTGCGCCGCATGCTGATGTGGCAGAAGGCGAACATCGAGGCGATGCGCGCGCTCTCCTACGTGACCGCCGCCTCACTCGATTTTGCCCAGAAGAGCCCCGATGAGAAGACCCGCAAAGAGCATAAGGCCTTCATCGAACTGATGATTCCCATCGTCAAGGGTTGGTGCACCGAGAACGCGGTCGAACTCTGCTCGAACGCGCTGCAGATCTTCGGCGGTATGGGATACGTCGAAGAGACCGGGATCGCCCAACAGTATCGCGACGTGCGCATCACGACGATCTACGAAGGGACGACCGGTATCCAAGCGCTCGATCTCGTCGGTCGCAAGCTGATTCGCGACATGGGCGCGACCGCGACGACCGTCATCAAAACGATGGAGAAATTTGCGAAGGAGGCCGCCGCTCACCCGAATGCCGATGTGAAAGCGGTCGGCGAAGCGCTGCTCAAGAGCATCGCCTCGCTCGCGGAAGTCTCGCAGTGGATCGGCATGAATGCGATGGGCGATCTCAAAAAGGCGTTCGCCTGTTCGGTTCCTTACCTCAAGCTCTGGGGCGTCGTCGCTGGCGGCTGGCAGATGGCGCGCGCGGCGAAGGTCGCCGCCGAAAAAATTGCCGCGGGCGATAAAGACCCGTTCTATACCGCGAAATTGGCGACGGCGAAGTTCTATGCCAGCCACGTGCTCTCGCAGGGAGCCTGGTACAAACGGCAGATCATCGATGGTGCCGGCGATGTCATGACGCTACCCGAAGAGGGCTTCGATCTCGACCGCAAGATGGCGGTGACGGCGTAATCATGGCACTCGTGCACACCGAAGACCGCGATGGCGTGCGGATTATCACGCTCGATAATCCGCCCGTCAACTCGCTCTCGTTCGCCCTTTCGGGCGAGTTTTATCCCATCGTCGAAGCGGCAAGCGCCGACGAGAAGGTTCGTGCCGTCATTATTCGCGGCGCGAATCGGCAGTTCTCCGCCGGAGCGGATATCAACGATTTCTCGACCGCGCCGACGCCGGAGACCAAGACGGTTCGCGACGTCATTGCGGCGATCGAACGGAGCGAGAAGATCTTCGTTGCCGCTATCGAGAAAAACGCGCTCGGCGGCGGGCTCGAACTCGCGCTCGCCTGCGACTACCGCGTCGCAACCGCCGATACGAAACTCGGCCTACCCGAGATTAAACTCGGGTTGCTCCCCGGTGCCGGTGGTACGCAACGTCTCCCGCGGGCGATCGGCGCGCAAGACGCACTCGATATGATGCTCAAGGGGCGCAACGTCAAAAGCGATGAAGCGACCTCGAAGGGCTTGCTCGACGAGGTCGTCGATTCGCCGGAGCATCTTCTCGACGCGGCGCTGAAGATTGCGATCGCCGCACCGTTAGGGAAGCGCCGCATCTCGCAACGACGGGTCGAACTCGGCAAAGGCATCAGCGCGCAGGCGGCGGCATTCGTCGTCTCTCAAGCGCACAAGATGGTTCCGGCCGAAAATGCCGGTGGGCTCGCGGCGCATAAGCTCATCGACGCGGTCGAGGCCGCCGTCGAATTGCCGTTTGCCTACGGCCTCGCGCGCGAAGCGCGCCTCTTTGAGGAACTCGCACGCTCGGCGCCCTCGTTCGCACTGCGCCACGTCTTCTTTGCCGAACGCGAACTCAGCAAGATTCCCGGACTCCCCGCCGCCGAACCGCTTCCTATCGCCAAGGCCGCGGTGATCGGTGCGGGAACGATGGGGACCGGTATCGCGATTACGTTCGCCCAAGCGGGTATTCCGGTCGTCGTTATCGATTCCAACGACGCTGCCGTGGAGAAGGCGAAGCAGACGGTCTTCGGCATGTTCATGTATCAGGTCCAAAAGGGACGCATGACGCAAGAAGAGGCGTGGAAGCTCGGTCAGTCGATTCAATTTACCGACGACTATAACGAACTCGCCGAGGCCGACGTCGTCGTCGAAGCGGTCTTCGAAAGTATGGACGTGAAGAAGGAGGTCTTCGCAAAGGTCGATGCGATCGCGAAGCCCTCCTGTATTCTCGCCTCGAATACCTCGACGCTCGATATCGACGCCATGGCAAGCGTAACGAAGCGCCCCGAGCAATTCCTCGGGCTCCACTTCTTCGTCCCCGCAAACATCATGCCGCTCCTGGAGATCGTGCGCGGCAAGGCAACCTCACCGCAGGCGCTCGCGACCGCCTTCAAACTCGGGAAGATGCTGCGCAAAACCGCCGTGCTTTCTACGAACGCGTTCGGGTTTATCGGCAATCGTATGGTCTTCGATTATGCGAAGGCCGCCGGCGAACTCGCGGAGTGGGGCATCTCACCGATGCGCATCGATAGAGTCGCGAAGAAATTCGGTTTTCCGATGGGCCCCTTCGCGATGGGCGATCTCTCCGGCATCGATGTCGCATGGCATATCGCCAAGGCGCGCCCCGACGTCGCCAAAGGGAAAAC
>JABEUX010000214.1 GCA_013044185.1 Vulcanimicrobiota bacterium
ATGCACGCCACCGCCCGCACGCCCAATGGAAGCAGCCTGCTCGTTGGGCTGAGCCCCGCTGCGGGCCAAAGCCCAACCGGAACGACACCAATAAGCAACTTTGGCAGGGGTGTCGGGATGGCCAAACCGATGGCAGTGAAGGCGCCTCCTCCGCCATCATCGTGCGCCTCCAATGGCACCTGCGTGACGTGCCCGAACGGCTCGCAGGGTGACGGCTGCGCAGTGGGTAACGGCGGCGGTTACAACCCCGGCCCACCACAGGGCGGTGGTGGCGGCGGTAGCGGTGGAACGTGTGGCTTTAACCAAGTGAACTGTAACCCGTGCTACACCGGCCAAGGCGGGACGCCGTGCGTCGCGTACGGTGGAAAACCGCAAGACGGCAAATCGTGTAACGGGTCTCAATATAAAATTGGTTCCCCAATCGCACCCGCAAACGAAAATTCTTCAAAAACCGGCTACTACGTTAATAATATTTCCGCGATTACCCAAAACGGCTTGCCTGCAGCATATGTTTACCAAGTGAATGAGGCAAACAGCGCGACAAATTATTACTTTATCCAAATTACAAATAACGCAACTAATCAGTTCACGGTTGGGCTGGGGATTGGTTTCGGACCCGTTAATATTTCGCTTAGTGACACCTATGGCGTGTCATCCGTTTCCGCGCCGCAGTGGTTTTTCCCGGGGCAAACTCCATTGCCATCAAGCTCAGTGTCGATTTCTTGCTGGCCCGCATACCCTATGCCGTCATAGGAAAGGTTTGTAATGGTATTAGCCGTTCCACTCGCGATGTTTCTACGAGGCTTACCCGATAGAACACATTGTGGAGTAAAGTCCTACGAAGTTGGTTCCCCAATCGCTTCTGCAAACGATACACCCCACTACGTCCGATCATTTGCGGAGATCGTGAACTCGACGGGCACCGTCGTTGGTTGGGTGTATTTAGCGGATAATGGGTTTGGACATAAAGTCAGCGAGTACGTACAGGGAAGCGACAGGAAGAGCGCTATCTTCAGGAAAACATTCGCAGTAACATGGCCGGAGGGAAGTTCGGTGTCGTCGATTGTGAAAATTGGAGATGTATGGCCGACTCGACGCTTGGTCGTCCGTCGATGTCCAGACGAAGGCGACCCCGGAAATCCGAAATGACCGGGAAGGGATCTTCGCTACCAGTCCGAGGGGAGACCGAAATTCGGCCTCCCCTTTATTATGGCATTGCGCTACCGTCATTACGCCGCGACCGGCGTACGCGTTGCTGCTCAACATCCTCAAACCGGCGTTTGTGGGCGCACGACCCGCTGAAGGTCGTAGCCAGAACTGTTTGGCTTTGGTAAAGAGAATCGGTGCCCCGGCTTTGCACGCCGGGCCGCTTGGCGTCGCGCTTTGCGGCACACGCGGGCAGTTCACGCCTCTGGCCTGATGGATCATGACTGTCAGGGGCATTTACAAAATTCAAAATTGTTCTTGAAAGGATTCTCGAAAATGGCACTCGTTGGCCCAGCCGCCTGCTCATCCACCCCAGGCGATCCCACTAACCAGCCCATATGCAAGCTCGGAAATTTCCCATCCAACCCTGCCCCTTCCGGCGGAAGCGGAATCATCATCACCTTCAGCGGTGCGCCGGCAACCCCGACTCCGACTGGCGGGGGCAAAAATTATTTGTCCGGCTTTGAAAATCTCATGCATACCGTCGGCCAGTGGGCGGTACAGCTTGGCAAAGACGTGGTCACGTCAACCGTTGCAGCCGGAATAGTAGAGGCGGCAAAAAAATACGGGCCAGCCGCACTAAAGCAAGCTGGCCAGCTTTGGTCGACAGCGACCTCCCCGGCAGGGCAGGCGGCGGTTGAATCGCAACTCAATGCGGAGAGCCCGGGACTCGGTACTGCAATGAACGACTTGAGCTTGGCGGCGGGGAGTCCTACCGGCGTTCAGCTATACCAGCTCATTCAAAACGGTTTGGGCGAAGTCGGCACGATCGTCGATAGCTTGCAATAGGCTCAACTAGAAAAAACCAGCGAGTAAACTGAACGAGATGTTGCGCCAATCAGTTGAATCCACCGTTGCTCTATTGAGAAACACGTAAGGGAAATATACATGGCTAACGCGGTAATGTTGGAGAGGATCGCCTCGGAGATGCATTTTTCGGTGCGACTCTCGCTCAGGAGGCGGTTCTCAATGTGTCGCCTCCCGGAGTTGTGAATGGACTATAAAACTGCCTACCGGCGTTTCTGGTTCGGATACTCCGTTGCCTTGCTGGCCATTGCGATCGCTGCTATTCCCATTGCGCTACAGGTTGGGGCGATGGTTGCGGTATACTGGGCCGCTTCCGTCGCTCTGATATTCGCAGCGGATATTACGCTCCGTATCGTATCGGGCAAGTCTTTGCTAACAGAGCTTCATACTCAACTCATAGAATTCGTTACCGGCATTGCAATGCTCGTCGGTAGTAGATTTGCTCCTGCGGGCGACGTCATCGTGTTTCTTTCGCGATATCACGTGGAAGTCCATCACGCTCTATTTATAGCGGGTTTAACTGCTTGCATGAGCGCATTGCTGAGTTTCTCCAGGCTCCGAATGGCAGGTCGTAAAAAAGAATAATTGCCGAAATCCGTAATCCATACGACGTGTTGATATAGACCAAATCGGCGCGTGGTTTCGCAATATCCTCAAACCCCCGTTTGTGGGGTCAGAGAATTCGGATCACTGCTTCCTCGCGAAGTCACGACAACCGACGAACCCACTTGGGCTCGTCGGGGGAAAATAATCGCACGCACGCTGGCGTCTATAGAATTCCGGTCGGCCCCATCGCTTCGAGGCGGCGTTTGAGATCGGCGAGGAAGCCGCTCGCAACGTAGCCGTCGACGACGCGATGGTCGAGCGAGAGGCAGACGTTCATGATCGAACGGATCGCAATCGCATCGTCGGCGGTGACGACCGGGCGCTTGACCATCGCTTCCATCGTGACGATGCCCGCTTGTCCGCCGTTGATAATCGGCGCCGAGGCGATGCTCCCGTTGGAGCCGTTGTTGTTCACGGTGAAAGTGCCGCCGGCGAGATCGTCCACGCCGAGTTTGTTGCGTCGCGCTTTATCGATGAGCTGTGCCGATGCAACCGCGAGCCCTTTGATGGAGAGTTGGTCGGCGTGCTTCACCACCGGCACCACCAGATTGGTGGCGAGGCCGATCGCGATGCCGATATTCACCTCTTTATTGACGTAGATGCCTTCATCGGTAAAACGCGCATTCATCAGCGGGAACGCTGCGAGCGATTCGACGACCGCGCGGATGAAGAACGGCAGCATCGTGAGTTTGAGCCCGCCGGTCTCGTGATCGAACTTATCTTTTTCGCGCTGGCGCCACTTCCAGAGATTGGTGACGTCGACTTCGACCATCGACCAGGCATGCGGCGCGGTGTGTTTGCTCTCGACCATGCGCTGGGCGATGATGCGCCGCGCTTGGTTGAGCGGAATCGTCGTACCGGGAATTGGCTCGCCGTAGGTCGAGGTGCCGCCGCTCGCGGGCGCTGCGTGCGTCGGCGGTTTTGCCGGTGCACCGGTGGCGCCGAAATTCGTACCGACCGCGATCGCTTGCCCGACCGCTGCCGCCGGGCCCATCTGCGCTGCGGTGAGTACGTCTTGCGCGGTGACGCGACCGTTCGCGCCGCTTCCCTGTAACGCGCGAATATCGATGCGGTGTTCGCGCGCGAGTTTGCGAACCGCGGGCGATGCAACGCGCAGCGCCGCCTCGAGCCCGGCGATATCGAGTTCGGCGGGGCGTGCCGGAGCGGGCGCGGCTGCTGCAGGGACGTGCGCGGTGCTGCCGTTGCTCGGCTTCGGCGGCGCGGCGGCGGCATCGGCGACCTGCTGCGTCGGTTCGGTGCCGTGCGCGTTGCTCTGCGTCGCCGCGCCGACTTCGTCGATCACCGCGATCGGCGTTCCGGTCGCAACGGTCTCGCCTTCTTTCACGAGCACTTCGCGCAGCGTGCCGGTCACCGGCGAGGGCACCTCGGCGTTGACCTTGTCGGTGGAGACTTCGACGAAGGCTTCGTACTTTTCGACGCTATCGCCGGGCTTCTTGAGCCATTGCGCGACCGTCCCTTCGGTGACGGTCTCACCGAGTTGCGGCATGGTAATCGTGGTCGCCATCTGGTTTCGTTCTTTCGTTTAAAAGCGTGCGAGTTCGCGCATCGCATCGGCGATTTTCGCCGGCGAGGACATATATTCGTGTTCGAGCGGCTCGGCGTAGCCCATCGCGGGCACGTCGGGCGCACAGTGGCGACGAATCGGAGCGTCGAGCGAGAAGAGCGCCTCCTCGGCGACCATCGCGCTGATCTCGGCACCGATGCCGCCGAATTTGTTGTCTTCGTGAACGATCAGCAGTTTGCGCGTCTTTTCAACCGACTGCAGAATCGCCGTTTTATCCATCGGTCGAATCGAACGCAGATCGATCACTTCCACCGAGATGCCCTCGTCGGCTAATTGCTGCGCCGCTTCGAGCGCCCAGTGCACGTAGAGCCCGTAGGAGACGACCGTGAGCGCGGTGCCCTCTTTGAGCACGTTCGCTTTGCCGATGGGAATGGTGTAATGCCCGTCGGGAACCTCGCCCTTGATGAGGCGATAGGTTTTCTTATGCTCGAGAAAGAGCACCGGATCGGGATCGTCGATCGCGGCGTTGAGGAGCCCTTTCACGTCGGCGGGGAACGCCGGCGCGAGAATCTTGAGCCCCGGAACGTGGTAGAAGAGCGCCTCGATCGAGACCGAGTGCGAGAGCGCGCCGCGCACGCCGCCGCCGTAGGGCGTGCGGATGACGAGCGGACAGGTGTATTCGCCGTTGCTACGGTAGCGCGTCTTTGCGGCTTCGCCGACGATTTGATTGAACGCCGGATAGATGAAATCGGCGAACTGAATCTCGGCGATCGGGCGCAGCCCCTCCATCGCCATGCCGACGGCGATGCCGACGATCGAGGCTTCGGCGATCGGCGTGTCGATCACGCGCTGCGGACCGAACTCCTTCGAGAAATCCTTGGTGATGAGAAAGACGTTGCCGCGCGCGCCGACATCTTCGCCGAGAATCACGGTACGCGGATCGTTCTTCATCGCATCGTAGAGCGTCGCGCGCACGGCGTCGACGTTGTTCATGAGTTGCGTCGTTTGGGTAGGGCTGCTCACTGCCACGGCTGCCAGGCTCCTTCGTAGAGATGCGTATAAAGATCGGCGGCCGTTGGGTACGGCATCGCCTCGGCGCGATCGGTCGCTTCGTTGGTCTCGCGTAACACGTCGCGTTTCAGCTGTTCGACATCGTCGCCGCTCATCACGTCGTGATCGAGCAGCACGCGCTCGAAGCGCGGCACCGGATCGTCCTTGCGATGCTCGGTGACCTCTTCTTTAGTGCGATAGGTCATATCGTTGTCGTCGGTCGAATGCGCGAGGAAGCGGTAGCACATGCCTTCGAGTAACGTCGGGCCGCCGCCGCTCCGCGCGCGGTCGAGCGCTTCGTTCACGTTGCCGTAGGTTTCGATCGGGTCGAATCCATTGAAGCGATGGCCGGGAATGCCGTATCCGGCAGCGCGCTTCCAAATCTCGGGTTGCCCCATCTGGTGTTCGATCGGGGTCGAGATCGCCCAAAGATTGTTCTCGACGAGAAAGACGACCGGAAGCTTGTGGATCGAGGCGAAGTTGACCGATTCGTGCCATTCGCCTTCGCTGGTCGTGCCGTCGCCGCAGGTGACGAGCACCGCACGCCCGCGTTCGCCGCGATACTTCATCGCGTACGCCGCGCCGACCGCATGCGGAATATGCGCGGCGAGAATCGAGGAGAACGACATCAGCCCCGCAGCTTTGCTGGAATAGTGATTCGGGAACTGTCGCCCGCCGTTATGGTCGGCGGCACGCGCGAAGAGCGAGAGCAAGATCTCGTAGGGCGTGAGCCCGATGCCGAGCGCGAGGCCGAGATCGCGATAGTATGGCGCGAGCAGATCTTTGCCGCGATGAAAAGCCATCGCCGCGCCCGCCTGGAGCGCCTCGTGTCCCTCGCTCCCGAGCGCGAAGGGAACCTTCCCCTGCCGGTTGAGTTGGAAGCCGCGGTTATCGAGTTGTCGTTGCAGCAGCATGTTGCGGAACATCGCCCGCAGTTGCTCGTCGCTCAAGCCGTTGCGCTCGATCTTCTTGCCCTTCGTATCGGTCTTCGCCATCAGGATTGTCCTTATCGTGCGTGAGTTATCGCCACGGATCGGTGGAATCCGCGTACACGTTGCGGTGGAGTTCTTCGCCATCGGGGTAGGGCATCGCTTCTGCGCGGTCGGTCGCCTCGTTAATCTCGGCAAGCAGCTCGGCCTTGAGGTGCTCTAAACCGTCGGGCGAAAGGATGCCCGCCTCGGTGAGGCGGCGCTCGAAATTCGGCACCGGGTCGTCGCGGCGATGCGCTTCGACCTCCTCGCGGCTGCGATAGGTGCGGTCGTCGTCGTCGGTGGTGTGCGCGAGGAAACGGTAGCACTTTGCCTCGACGAGGGTCGGGCCGCCGCCGGTGCGCGCGCGGTCGAGCGCGTCGGAGACGGCGAGGTAGCAAGCGACCGGATCCATGCCGTCGACGCAGGTGGAGGGAAGGCCGTATCCCGCCGCGCGGCGCCAGATATCGGGCTGCCCCATCTGCTTGGCGAGCGGCGTGCTGATCGCCCACTCGTTGTTCTCGCAGAGCAGGACGATCGGCAGCTTGTGAACCGCGGCGAAGTTGACCGACTCGTGCCACTCGCCCTCGCTCGTCGCTCCATCGCCGAAGGTGGTGAGCACGGCGCGCCCGGCCTCTCCGCGCACCCGGAACGCGTACGCGGCTCCAACGGCGTGCGAGAGCTGGGCGGCGATGATGGAGGAGATCGTCGCGATGCCGAGGCGCCGGCTCGCATAGTGATGCGGGAACTGTCGCCCTCCCGAGAGATCGGCGGCGCGGGCGAAGAGCGAGAGCAGCACTTCGTAGGGGGTGAGCCCGACGCCGAGCGCGAGCCCGAGATCGCGATAGTAGGGGAAGAGCAGGTCGCGGCCGCGGGCGAAGGCCATCGCCGCACCGGCCTGCACGCCTTCGTGCCCCTCGCTCGCCGAAGCGAATGGGATCTTCCCTTGCCGGTTGAGCTGGAAGCCGCGGTTTTCGAGCATACGCTGCAGCAGCATGGTGCGCAGCATCCCAACGAGTTGCTCGTCGGAGAGGCCCGCGCGCTCGAAGGGCGGCGAGGTACGTTTTGTGGTAGCCACGGGGTGACGTACTCACCTGGCCCGCTGCCGAAATCCTGCGCGCCGTCCTTAATGCGGCATCGAAATGGAGGCCGCTCGGCCAATGGAGCGAAGAGAGCGCGCCGATGAAACGCATATTTGTATCGCTCTTTGCCGCGTCGTCTTTTGCCGCGGCCGCTCTCGCCATGCAGCGCCCGGCCGCCGCGCTCGACCACTTCTATGAAATGCAGCCGAAGATGTACTGCGCCGCACGGGTTACGGCGATATCGCCCGTGCGCGGTTTCGCGGGGCTCTGGCGCTACGATCTCACGGGAGTCGCGGCGTTCCATGCGAGTGTCGAGTTGACCGTCGGCACCGATTCCGGCACCTATGCCGTCGATGTGCCCGACGTGCATATCCTTAAAGATGACGGCCTGTACGTTACGCCCTACGCCCGTTTCGGGCGGCACGAATATCGCTCGCGCGCCCAGTTTTTTCTCTTGCCTTCCGACGCCGGGATGGTCGATTACCTTTGGGTACACGGCATTGGGAAAGTCGGAGCGAAAGTACTCGGCGCCTGCCCGGCGATGGGTGGAGAGCCGTTTTCGGCCGCTTCCGTGCCGATGCCGACACCGCCCCCTTCGAAGATTCGGTACAATCCGAAGGTCGGCTTTAACCCGTATTATTTCACCCGTCTGAACCCGTCGGTATTCGATCCGCACGCTCGCCCCGACATCGCGAAACTCGTGCAAGCCCAACGCGTCGGCGCCGCAGCACAATACACGTGCACAAAGCCGTTTCGTTGGGCTCGCGTCGTCAAGTTCTTTCCTGAGAGTTATCCGCCGTTACCGCACAGTGTCACCGGCACCGTGCCCGTTACCGCACTTGTGCAGATCGGCCGACACAACAACGTCACCGGAGCGACGCTCTTAACGCCGACGGGAGTCGGTGCTTTTGACGATACCGTCTTGCACATAGCGGAGTATTCGCAGTATCGATCCGGCACCGCGCTCTGCAAGCCTGCTCCGAGCGAATATCTGTTTACCGAGAGCTTCGAAGGCACCGGCCAGTGAGTACGAGACGATATCGAACGCGCGTTGCGCCGATTGCGATGCTGGTTACGATCGGCCGCTGTTCGCACGCTTGTAGCGTGTCCGCAAACGTAACCTTCGTCCGTCGGCTCGCGCGTTCGTTCGGGCTACTCGTTGCTCTCGCCGTGCTACCGCGCACCGCTTTTGCGTGGCAAGCCGCACAAGTGCCGTTGCGCTCTTACTGCGCCGCTCGCGTTGTCGCGCTATCGCGCGTCGGCGGCTCGGCCCGGATCTCGCCGCACCCCGGCAGCGCTCCGAGTGGCCCGGCCGGCAAAGCGTCGGTCTGGCGCTACGAACTCGCAGGCGACGTGCCTGAGGCGGTATCGCTTCAATTGACGATGCAAACCACAAAGGGTTGGTATCGCGTCGCCGCGCCGATCGTGCCGTTACTCGATGATAACGGGCGCTATCGCTCCAGCGAGGCCACCTTCGAGCGCACGCAGGTGCATTCGCCCGCGCAGTTTTTTGAGTTGCCCTTCGCTGCGGGCCGTCCGAAGTATCTCTGGCTCTCGAAGGTCGGTGACGCGGGTGCAACCCCCGAAACGCGCTGCCCGGCGATGTGGATCGCGCATACACGGCGGGGCGCGCACAAGGCGAAGCATGAGCGCAAGGGGACCTCGATGTGGTCTGCTTTGAATACGGTGAAGCGGCTCAACCCCTCGGTCTACAACGTGCATGCGCCTCCACCGGTCGGCGTGATTCCCCAGGCGCGAGCGATCGCCGCGCCGGCGAGCGCATTGAGCTGTCGGCATCCTTTTCGCGCTGCAGTCATCAAGGACGTAACGCCGCCGATCTATCCACGTGCGTATGCCGAAAACGGCGATCGACGTCTCGTCGAAGTCGATGTTTTGGTCGAACTCGCACCCGACGGGAGCGTCGTCGGTAGGCTGCTGGCAGGGCCGTCGGGGGATAAGCTCTTCGACGGGAACGCACTCTTCGCGGCATCCCAATCGACCTATCTCCCGAAGATCGGGCTCTGTCGACCGGTGCCGAGTTATTATATTTTCGTCGCCGAGTACAGCCCGGGCTAATCGAACCGCGCGGAGCCCTTACGGGCGGAACCGGGCGGGCGCGCGCCGTAACCCGCGGCCATGATCGCTGAAGACCGCATCGAGGTCCCAATGGAGGAGCTCGTCGCCTACCGTCGCCACCTCCACGCCCACCCCGAGCTTTCGTTTCAGGAGTACGAGACGGCAGCGTTCGTCGAGCGCGAACTGCGCTCGTGCGGCTTTGATGACGCGAGCCTGCGCACGAAGGTTGCGAAGACCGGCATCCTTGCGACGCTCCGCGGTGGGCGCCCCGGCCCGGTGACGATGCTGCGTGCCGATATGGATGCGTTGCCGATGGATGAGGTTGCCGAGGTTCCCTATCGCTCGACACGCCCCGGTGCGATGCACGCCTGCGGCCACGACGGGCACGTCGCGATCTTGCTTGCGGCGGCGCGAGCGCTGATGGCGCGGCGCGATGAAGTGCCGGGAACGGTCGTCTTCTGTTTTCAGCCCGCCGAAGAAGGGCTCGCCGGTGCGAAAGCGATGATCGAGGAGGGAATGCTCGAAGCTCCGCACGTCGATCGCGTTTTTTCGCTCCACCTGTATTCCGGGCTCGAGGTCGGGAAGGTCGGCATCCGCGACGGTGCGTTCTTTGCCTCCTCCGATCGCTTCTCGCTGCAGATTACCGGCAAGGGCGGGCACGGCGCGATGCCCGAGCACACCGTCGATCCGATCGTCGGCGCGGCGCAGCTCGTCGGCGCGTTGCAAACCATCGTCAGCCGCGAGATCGCCGCGAGCGAACCGGTCGTCGTCACGGTCGGGAAGTTCGATTCCGGAACCACCTTCAACGTGATTCCCGAATCGGCGACGTTGCTGGGAACGGTGCGCACGCTCGACCCGGAGGTGCGCGCCTCGATGCCCGCGCGCATGGAGCGCATCATTGCCGGGCTCTGTTCGGCGATGCGCTTGGAGTATCGCTTCGATTATCACTGGGGCTATCCGATTACCGTGAACGATGACGCGACCAACGATGTCGTGCGCGAGGTCGCTGCGCGCGTGCTCGGTGCAGAAGCAATTACCGACCCGCACCAAGTCGGGCTCTGGGGCGAGGATATGGCGTTCGTGCACGAAGCTCGCCCGGGTGCCTATTTCCTCGTCGGCGTTTGCGGCCCAGAACGCGGGCACGAACCGCAGCATAGCCCGCGCTACGATATCGACGAACGCGCACTCGGCGTCGGGTTTCAGATGATGGTCGGGTTGGGGCTGCGCGGCTAAGAGCGCGTATTGCGGGAGGGAACCGCCTCGAACGGCTGCATACGGGAGAATATTCGATTCGAGTCAATCAGCAAATGCGAATCGTGTTCCGATGGACTGATGAAGGTCCATCACATGTAAAAGTCGAGGACTATCACTGAATATGCAAGATAAAATGAGAGCAGTGCACCCGGGCGAGATTTTGCGCGAAGATGTCCTCGCGCCCCTCGGGATGAGTGCGCGACAGTTCGCTTTGGCGCTCGGCGTTCCAGCCAATCGCGTTTCCCAGATTCTTGCGAGCGAGCGCGCCGTTACTGCTGATACGGCCTTGCGGTTAGGAAGACTCCTTGGGAGCAAACCGGACTTTTGGCTGCGACTCCAGGCGCGGTACGACCTGAAAACACAGCAGGGCGTTGCCGGCGCGGAGATTGCACGAGAGGTTAAGCCGCTCAGTCGCAAGGTGCTCATTTCTGCAGGCGCGAGCGTGGACGTTTAACCCTCAACCGTCGGATGCTCGCTTCATTCGTTCCCGCCGCTACTTTCGCGTTCTTCGACCGTTTGTACCCAGAGAATCGCACGGGCGTACCCGTCGAGCTCGCGGCAAAGGGCCAGCGCTCGCGCAGCGTGCGTTCGGAGGCATCGGGCAAGCGGTCGATGTTCGGCGGTGCCGGGCAATCGGGGTGCAGGGCGGCAAACTCCAGCCGCGCGAGGACGTACTCGCTGCGCGCGGCGATGAACGAACCGAGCAGCTGTACCAAACGAACGTCCATATCCGGGGCATACGACACCGGGCCCCCGGAGGCTTTCGCGCCGGGAAGGCGAGCGCTGGAGGGCTGCTGCGGTGGAACGCGCAAATACGCGACGGCGATGCTCGCCAGAGCGGCGCGCACGTTTGTTTTCTAGGGGAGGGATGAAACGATGCGACTGATGACTCGAGCCGATCTCGACGGCCTGACCTGCGCGATTCTCTTGCAGGAAGTCGAGAGCATCGACGCGATCGATTTCGCGCACCCCAAAGACGTGCAAGATGGGCGCATCGCGATCGACGGGAACGATATTCTCGCGAACCTTCCCTACGACGCGCGGGCGGGCATGTGGTTCGACCACCACATGAGCCAAGAAGAGCAAGCGTTCGGCAGCACGGTGAAGGGCGCGTACGATATCGCACCGAGCGCGGCGCGGGTGATCGCGAACTATTATAAATCGCCGAAGTTCGAGCGCTTCGCCGAGTTACTCGAAGCGACCGATCGTCTCGATGCCGCGTTGCTGACGCGCGAGGATATCGTCGATCCGAAGGGCTGGATCCTCGTCGGCTATACGCTCGATCCGCGCACCGGGCTCGGTGCGTTCAAGAGTTACTTCAAGCACCTCATGGAGCTTGCGAAATCGATGCCGGTCGAGCAAGTGCTCGCCGATCCCGAAGTGAGCGTCCACGTCGAGCGGATGCGCGCCGAGGAGAGCGCCTTCAAGGCGTTGCTCGAAACCAAAAGCCGGCTCGACGGCAACGTCGTGATTACCGATATGCGCGGCGAAAAACATCCGCCGAGCGGCAATCGTTTTCTCATCTACACGCTCTTCCCCACCGCGAATGTCTCCGTGCGCATCGCCGACGGGCACGACGGAAGTTATGCGTCGATTCAAGTCGGTCATTCGATTCTCAATCGCACCTGCAAGACGAGCATCGGCGATCTGCTCTCCGAATACGGTGGCGGCGGGCATGAAGGCGCGGGCACCGCGCAGCCCGCGACGCCCGAGGTCGAGCGCGTGCTCGCCGAGATCGTCACGATGCTCAAACGCAACGGATAGCGCGCCGCCTTTATCAGCCCGAGTAGCCGCGAAGGGTGCGCTTGTCAGCCCGAGTAGCCCCGCAGGGGCGTATCGAGGGCCAATCGCCCGCTACCCGCGCGAATATGCGGCTGCGATCGTCTTCATCGGCAGCAACATGCGGTGAAACGGTGCTTCGTGGAGCGTTGCGAATCCGTACCGCGCATAAAACGCGGCGGCACTATCCTCGGCGGGATCGGTAATGACGGCGACCGCGCCGCTATTTGCGGCGGTGCTGAATGCACGTTCGAGAGCGCTCCACAGGAGAAGTTTCCCGAGGCCGCGGCCCTGGTACGTACGTGCGATGCCGAGCTGCCCGAGCAGAAGCACCGGAATGCGTTGGAGCCCATGCACTTTCAACGTGCGAGCCGTGGCGAGATCGAGTTCGCCATCGCGATATTCGTGCGGCGCGAGCGTGTAATATCCGAGAACCTCCGACGGGTTGTCGACGGTTACGAGGATAAAGGTTGCCGCGCGATAGTAGCGCGTCGCTTGAGCCGCCGTCGTGCGGAGGTAGCGATCGACGGCGTCATTTCCGCATTGGAAGCGCTTGCGATCGTGGAGCGAAGGATCGAGTGGGATGATCCGGATGCGTAGGCGAGCGCCCGAGTTATCGTTCGAGGTCAAAACCGTCGGGAACCGGATTCGCTGCAAGCTCCCGGAGCGCATCGGTGGGCGGCGGCGGGGCCAGTAGGAGATCGTAAAAGCGGCGACGATGATCGGCAGCGAGCAGGGAGACTCCGCTCTCTTCCACGACGCTGCGGGCCGAGCGAAGTGCGACCGTGGCAATGAACCGGGAAAGGTCGCCCTCGCTTGCCAGAGCTGCGGCTTCCTCGATATATGCTCGTTCTCGTTCGGTAAAACGCACCGAGACGCGTGCGTCCCGGCGGAATGGGGCGGCTGGCATTGGTTGCGCTCCTTATCGTTCTCGCTGACTGAAAGGCCGTGTTCCCGG
>JABEUX010000215.1 GCA_013044185.1 Vulcanimicrobiota bacterium
CGCAAGAAGGCCGTGGGCACGTCGTAGCGCAATGAACCGCCCCAGGCGGGGTCAAAGGCTCGATGCCGCTACGGGGTCAAAAGCCCGGTGCCGTTCCCAACCGTAGCCCCGTTGTGCGTAGGGATGTAGAAAACCGCGAACCGGACGACCTCGTCTGACAATCGTCTAACAGACCGGCTGGAAATAGTCGGAATCGCGCGGGACTGGCCGGGAGTAAAAAGAGCGGAATCCCTCGAAAAATCGGGGTTTTTGGTAGCGGCTGGGACCTGCCGGGCCCCAATTCGAGAATTCGATTCCCGTTGGCGCTACTGCGAAAAGCGTATGCTCGCGAGCTTTTTCGCAAGCGGCTGCTGCTGCCGCTCGAGGGACTCCAGTGCGACGCGTGCCCCCCAGCCCTCGCGCCCGTAGCGTCGCGTATTAACAGCCGACGTGGGTTGGTTTCCGCTCGACGAATTCGGGGCTATCCCCCGACGTTGCCTGGTGCATCACCTGATGTTTGGAGTTGCAGGTCGTACAGACGTAGTGATGGCCGTCGAAGCCGATCGTCATATAGTTTCCACCCTGAATGTCGGCGAAATAGCCGAAATTCATCGCGCAAAGTTGCAACGGCGATTTCCCAACCGACCCTGAAACGATCATAAACGACGACGACAGCCCCTTGACGCTGAGGGCACGCACGCCCGGCCACTCCAGGCTCTCGCTCCGTGCGCCCGGCTTCAAGGTGAGAAACGCCGACGGCGAGACGATGATTTTTATGGCTTTTGGCAGCTCGTTATAGATACGCGCCGCCATGGCCGAAGGGATGGATGTTGCTGCGAGCAGCATTGCGAGGATGAGGCCTGAACGAATCCGCTTCATCCCGAGCGCTTTGCGGTTACAAATCGAAACCCTCCTGCCGTTGCGAGCATCTACCTAATGTCGATCGTATTGCGGGCGATGCGCGCGAGCGTCGGACGATCGATTGCGAATAAGGATTCGCTGGCCGAAAAAACTGAGAAACTTGGCTCGTTGCCGGAAAAAAAAAGTTGCGAGGACTGCGCGTCGACGGCGCGAAGCGAAGGGCTGCTTGGAGGACCTCGGATGAAAAAGCTCTTCGTACTCGTGACCTCCGCTTGCCTCATCGGCGCGGCGGCGCCTGCGAACTATAACGCCTTCGGCGTTGCGGTGGTGCAGCGACTTGCCGCGAATTCACGGAACAGCAATGTTTTTGTCTCTCCGGTGAGTCTCGGTGTTGGATTAGCAATGGTGGCCGACGGCGCCGCCGGAAGCACTCGCGCATCGTTGCTCCGAGGGCTACGTTTTACCGGGCCGAATTTGGCTCGTGCAAATGCATCGCTCGTTGCTTCACTGAAATCGAACCACGACGCGAGTGTCGGCCTCGCGGACGCGGTCTGGTTGCGAAGCGACCTGCCGCCTCGACCGCAGTACGTCTCGTTGCTACGCCATAGCTATGACGCACGGGCACGCGCCGTGCACTTTGGCGATCCATCCGCGGTCGCGGCCATCAATAATTGGACACGCAAGCACACCCTCGGCTTGATCGATCACCTCCTTTACCGCACCAAGCCGACCGACTTTGCAATCCTTACGAACGCACTCGCGTTTGAAGGGAACTGGAGCGTACCGTTCCGACACGACGCAACGGGGTTCGAGCCATTCACCGACGCGAGCGGTGCCAGGCATTTCGTGCCGATGATGTCTCGCTCCGGTTCGTTTCAAACTGTCGACGAGGCGTCATTTCGTGCGGTTCGGATCCCGTATGGCCGAGGTGGCTACGCCGCGTACTTCTTGCTTCCCACTCGCGGCACGGTCGGTGCTCTCGTGCGCTCGTTGAGCGCCTCGACGATCGATCACATTGCACGCATCGAGCGGCCGGAGCGGCTTGCGGTTGAGCTTCCTCGCTTTACGGCAACGTACGCACCGCGCCTCAACGACGTGCTAAAGGGTCTTGGAATGGGCATGATGTTCTCGGACAGGGCCGATTTTTCGCCGATGCACGCGCCTCCCCCGGGGCTGCGCATCGCATCCGTCGTGCATAACGCTTTCGTACGGGTCGACGAAGGGGGAACCGTCGCTGCGGCGGCCACAGCCGTCGTTGTACGCACCAAATTGGGGGTGATAATGCTTGGCTCCCGGGTGCGAACGTTTTTTGTCGACCGAGCGTTCGTATTCGCAATTCGGGACGAACGTACTGGAACGTTACTCTTCATCGGCGTGGTCCGCACGCTTCCGCCCGCATAGCTGCGGCCGAGCACCCACCAAATGACGGTTGCGCCTCTCGCCGGGAGGGTGCAATCGATATCCCACGCCCTACGGCGCGGGCGTGTATTGCAACACGTACGTGAAGTGCGTCGGCGCGGCGAGGTTCGCTAGCCGCACCGTGCGCAGCGCGTGCGCGGTTGCAATCGTGACGGCGAGCAATGCGTTGCCCGCGCTCGCGCCGTCGCCGAGATCGAGCGCGACATCGTGCAGGGTTGCGCCCGCGAAGAGCGGGTCGCCATCGTTTCCCCCGGCGGCAAGGGCCGAGAGCGATACGCTTCGCGCGGAGAGCGCGGTGATTCCGTCGTAGCGCTGCGTCACCACCGGAGCGGTTCCACCACTCGGGTCGAGTTCGCTGCGCAGCACGCGAGCGGGCTGCGTTGTATCGGCGGCGACCCAACGGAACTCGACGACGCGCTCGCCCGTCGC
>JABEUX010000048.1 GCA_013044185.1 Vulcanimicrobiota bacterium
CGAGCGCTACGGCACGAAGCGATCGATCGCACCGGCGAGTTCCGCGGGAGCTTCGATCGGAACGTTGTGTCCGCAATCGCGCAAGACGACGAAAAGACTGCCGGCAATCCGATCCGCGACATCGGTTCGCAGGCGTGGAAGGCTCGCGAGCGGATCGCTCGCACCGGCGAGCACGAGCGTGGGAACGGCGATGGCGCCGAGTTCATCGCGAAAATCGAGCTCCCGCCCCGCGTCGTACCACCCAAACCAGTGTTCGCGCGAAGCGATGAGGGCGTCGTCGATCAGCACCTCGCGCGTTGCTTCGTCGACGGAGCGCCGCATCGCCCCCGCAACGAAGCGTGCGATGCGCTTGCGAGAACCGAAGGCGTCGAGGGCGAGTTCGCGATGGCGCTGGTTGCCGCGCGAGCCTCGCGCCGAACCTGGGGCGACCAGCAGCATGCGCTCGATCAGCGGGTGAGCGCGAGCGGCGAGATATTGCGCGATCCGTCCCCCCATCGAGTGCGCGATCACCGTCACCGGCACGCCGATACGCGCGAGGATCGCTTCGTAATCGGCGGCGTATCCTTCGAGTGAGTGTCCGTCGGTCGGGCGATCGCTACGCCCGCAGCCGCGGGCATCGAAACGATAGATGGTGTAGCGCCGGAGATCGAGTTTGGCGATCGCGGCATCCCACATGCGGCGCGAACTGATCCAACCGTGCGCGAAGAGCAGATGTCGCTCCCCCGCACCCCGACGTTCGAGCCAAAGCCCAGCACCATCGCGTTCGATACTTTCGCCGGATACCTGCTGCATCGTGACGAATGATGCGCGCTACCGTGGAAAAGCGCCTGCCGACCTATCTCGGCCTGCTGTACGTCGTGTTCGTTTGGGGTTTGAACACGGTGCTCGTCAAGATTGCCGTCTCGCACGTCAACGCACTTGCATTCACGGCGCTTCGCTTTTCTACGATGGCGCCGCTTGCATTGCTTTGGGTGCGGCTCTCCGGCGCCCGCTTGAACTTCGAGCGACGCGATTGGTTGCTCTTGCTCGCGAGCGGCGCATGCGGTTTCGGCATCTACCAGTATTTTTGGGTCATCGGGCTCGCCCACACGACGGCATTTGCATCCGCGCTGCTCGGAAGCAGCACGCCGATCTTTACGATGCTCTACCTCGTCGCTCTCGGATGGGAGCGCGTCCGCAGTACGCGGTGGATCGGCGCGGGGATCGCGCTGCTCGGCATCGCGGTCTTCGAAGGCGCCTTCGCCGGGCACGTCACCTTCCGCATCGGCGATGCGCTGACGATGCTTGCAGCGATGACCTTCGCCGGCTTCAACGTTATTAGCGCACGCCTGGCCCCGCGCTATCATCCCGTCGCGCTTCTCGCCGCCACATTGCTCATCGGTACCGCGATGATTCTGCCGGCGGGGATTCCCGCGTTATTCGCCGACCCGCCGACGCTCTGGCCGCCGGTAGTCTGGGAGGTCTTTGCCTTCGCGGTCGTCTTCCCCATCGTGCTCACCTACCCGGTCTGGAGTACCGGCATCGCGCGGATCGGTGCGGCGCGCGTCGCGCTCTTTAGTTTTCTCGTTCCCATCGTTTCGGGCGCGCTCTCGATTCCGATGCTTCACGCACGTTTCCAAGCGCATCAACTGCTCGGTGCGGCGATCTCGCTGATCGGGCTCGCCGTCGCGACCCTGCTCGGGCATCTCTCCGTCACGGAGGCCTGGGCGCAGCGAGCCGGAGATATCGAACACTAACGCGAAGGCGCTGCCGTGATGGCTCGCCGTGCATGGTATTGGCTCCTCGCATTACCCTTCATCGCCCTGCTGGACGTTCCGATCTATAACCGGATCGATCCGCGTTGGGATGGGATTCCGTTCTTTTACTGGTACCAGCTCGCGTGGGTCGTGCTCACCGCCGCGCTGCTCGGCATCGTCTACCTGGCAACGCGCGAGCGCGCCCGATGAGCCTCACCGCCGCAGTCTTCGTCGCACTCGTGCTCGTTGCGAGCGCGTTGGGTTTTACCGCCGCACGCCGCAACGGCGGCGATCTTCGCGCGCTCGATGAGTGGGCGCTCGGCGGGCGACGATTCGGCACGCTGCTTTCGTGGTTTCTTCTCGGGGGCGATCTCTATACCGCCTACACCTTCGTTGCGCTCCCCGCGCTCGTTTACGGCGTCGGCGCGCTCGGTTTTTTTGCGGTTCCCTACGCGACGATCGCCTATCCCATCGTCTTTCTGCTGCTCGCGCGCTTTTGGAGCGTCGCCCACGAACGCGGCTATATGACCGCGGGCGATTTTGTCCGCGGCCGCTACGGCAGTCGTTCGCTCGAGATCGCGATCGCCGCGACCGGCGTCCTCGCCGCCCTGCCCTATATCGCGTTGCAGATCGTCGGAATGAAAGCGGTGCTCGCCCAGCTCGGCGGCATCTTCTCTATCGGCGGCGGCGCGATGCCGCTCGCGATCGCGTTTGCATTACTCGCGGCGTACACCTATATCGGCGGATTGCGCGCACCGGCAACGATTGCGGTCTTTAAGGATATTCTGATCTATATCACGATCGCCGCCGCCATCGTCATCATCCCCCACGCGCTCGGTGGATGGAAATCGATTTTCGCCGCTGCCGGGAACGCCCTCGCAAGCCCGACGCACCCGCTGCCGCTGCTCGTCGCACCGCAGATGCAATTTGCCTACGCGACGCTCGCCCTCGGCTCGGCATTCTCGCTCTTTCTCTATCCGCATGCAATTACGTCGCTCCTCTCGGCACGGAGCGCCGATGTCGTTCGCCGCAACGCAGCGCTCCTTCCACTCTACTCGATCCTGCTCGGCGTCATCGCGCTTCTGGGATTCGCCGCACTCGCCGCCGGCATTCACGCTCCTCCGAATGAAATCGTGCCGATCCTCTTCGCTCGCTTCTTTCCGCCGTGGTTCGCGGGGCTCGCCGATGCCACCATCGTCATCGGCGCGTTGGTTCCCGCATCGATCATGGCGCTCGGTGCGGCGAACCTCTTTCTGCGCAACGTCGTCGCGCCGCTATCGGGAAGAGCGCCGAGCCGCGAGGCAGGAACGACGAAGTGGCTGACGCTCGCGTTCTGTGCGCTCTCACTCGTCCTCGTTCTCTCCGTGAACGTAAAGTTCGCCATCTATTTTCAGTTACTCGGCGGCGCCTGGGTGCTCCAAACCGCGCCGGCGATATTTTTCGGCCTCGGCGGGCGTTCGTTGCCCGCACGTGCACTGCTCGCGGGTTGGCTCGCCGGTATGCTCGCGGCGACGTCCTTCGCACTCTTCGATGGTTTCGCGCCGAACATCGCCCTGCATCTTGGTTCGTTTACGCTTATCGGCTTCATCGCTATCTATGCCGTTGCGATCAATCTCGCCGTTGCGTTGCTCGCGACACTGCTGCTGCGCGATCGCGCGCCGCAGCGTGAGATCGCATGAGCAAACGCATCGAACCGGCGGGATGGGCGCCGCCGAGCGGCTATGCAAACGGCATGCTTGCATCGGGGCGTTTTCTCGCCATCGCAGGGCAAGTCGGCTGGGATGCACGGCAGCAGCTCGTCTCCGAGGATTTCCTCGCGCAGGCCGAACAGGCGATGCGGAATATCTCCGAGGTGCTCCGTACCGCCGGTGGAGCTCCCGAACACCTCGTACGGATGACCTGGTACGTGCTCGATGCAGCGGAGTACCGGGCGAATGCGAAAGCGCTCGGCGCGGCCTATCGCGAGCTCTTCGGCAGCCACTACCCGGCGATGACGTTGATTGTCGTTGCCGGCCTCCTCGAAGCAGGCGCGCGCGTCGAGATCGAGGCTACGGCGGTTCTTCCCGTGCTCTAGGTCTACGTTCCGGTGCTGCCGCCCGCGTGGAAGACGTATTTGACGATGAAGCGATGGAGCGTCTGCGGTGCCGCCGAGGTTCCATACTCCACGTACAGGAGATCCTGATTCTTCAAGCGCGTTTCGTAGAGCAGCGAGAGATTCGTGCCCGGAACGGCAAAACCACCGGTGCCGTTGATCGCTCGGAGTGCGATTCCGATGGTGGCGTTATTCCCGAACGAACGGGAGAGCACCGCACGCCGTAACCATTGGCTATTGAAGATCGGCAGCCCGCGGGCCGCGCGTTCTTCGTTACCGTCGTACTCAAACGAGAACCCGTACGCACCGAAGACGCGCACGTACGACGACTGCCATTGTTGCACGTAGAACCCGCCGAATGGTCCCCACGAATAGCTCACATCGGCGGGGTTTGGGGTTCCCTCGCGATAGCCGATCTGAATGTTCCGCCGATTGAACCAATCGATCGTTCCCGGTGCGACCTGCAATTCGCTCGGGCCCGCGAATCCTTGGAGCGAGATCAAATCTTTGAATTGAATGTTGAAGAAACCGTTGATATCGGCCTCGCGCAGGCTGCCGTCGTATGCGAGGTATCGGTCGAGTCCGAAGCTCCCACTATAGGACTGAATCGGGCTATGGGGCGAGCCCGTGCCTTTATAGCCCAGAAGAGCGCCGAGCCCCCGAGCATCGTTCGTCGCCGTATAGCCGTCGAGCGGTGCGTACCCCGGGCTCGTATCTCGGTAGAGGCCGACTGCGGTAAAATGCTCGTTGCGAATCCCCTCTTCGATATTAAAATCGTGCCCGCTACCGGTGAGCGTATTCGTTTCGTCGGCGATCTCTACTTCGGTCCCTTCGCCCGAGGCTCGATTGGTGCGCGAGAATCCGAACCCCGTCGTCATATCGTGGACGCCGACGTGATTGGCGATGACGCTCTCGGCACTAAGCGCGAGCGAACCACTCGGCGTCGAATAGGTGTAACCGGCGGCGTTATCGTTCAAGCCCGGGCCGACAACGTTGAGCAGCCCGATATCGCTGCGTCCGGCGGTCCCTTCGATCTTCATGCCGCGATTGAAGATGCCGATCGACGGCGTGTAAAATATGCTATTGCTGCCGAAGACGCCGATCTGAGGAACCGTATCGATATATTGCGCGCCCTGTGCGAAGAACGGGCGATACTCTTGGTAGGCCTTTTGGAACTCTTGGAGTTGAATCGTCGTCTGATCTTCTTCGACATTGGAGAAATCGGGATTGAGCGTCCCGACGAACGCCAACGTATTCGTAAAGGGGTAGGTGAGGTCGATCCCGGCTTGGCGGGGCGAGGTCGTTTCGAATCGACCGACCCCGTTCTGAAAGATATTCCGTTGCGAGCCCGCACTGCCGAGAACGTAGGCATCGACCTGCGGCTTCGGGCGCGTAGCGTTTGCGTTTAGGTGGATCTGCGTCACCCACGGCCAGTATTGCACCTCCGTCGTGCTCTGCATCGCCGGTGCGTAGGCCCAGGTATACGCGGCGTTACGGGCGGCGACGAAGCGTTCGAAGTTGAGCCGCCATTGCTGTTCGGGTGCGGCTTGGGAACGAATCGTCGCTAACGGAATGACCATGAGCACATCGTAGTTTCCCGCTCGGGAAACGTGCGCGATGGAGATCCACGAGGGTGCGTACCGCGCGTTCTCACTCGACGATTCGTCGTGCACGCCGAGCGGATTGACGCGAAAGGTATAGGTTCGCGAGCCGTTTCCCGAGGTATCGATATCGAACGAGACGTGATCGTCGCTTCCGACGCCGGCATGATCGACCCGTTGTGCGGCGGTAATAGGTACCCCGGCCTGAATGCAGTGGAACTCGACGTACAGGTTTTTGCCATCGTAGAGAAAACGCGCGGTCGTCGCCAAGCCGGCAGGGCGACGAACGCTGAAGTTATAGAAGTCCTTGGCGACGAGGGCCGAGCGCCACACCGCCGCGCGCGCCGATGCGACCTCCGGCGGCGGCACGTTCGCCCGGACGGCGGCGAAACGCTTCTCGGCGCTCACCGCAGCGTTCGCAAACGCCGTGAGGCTCGCGAGTGCGAGGAGGAGCGCCGCGAAATGGCGCGTCACTTCCTACGAGCGCTCGCGAAGTTTATAGCGCTGTAATTTTCCCGTCGCGGTTCGAGGGAGCGTAGCGAGCACTTCGATCTCACGGGGCGCTTTAAAGGGAGCGATCGTCGCTTTGCAATGCTCGATGAGTTCGGTGATGACGGTATCGTTCTCCTCACGGGCGCTGCGAAGAACGACGAACGCCTTCACCATCGTCGTATGATGCGCCGGATCGGGTTTACCGACCACGGCACATTCGAGAACGTCGGGGTGGAGCAAGAGCACCTGCTCGACCTCCGGTCCCGAAACGTTGAAGCCCGCCGAAACGATCATATCGTCAGCACGAGCGACGTAGGTGAAGTAGCCATCACCATCCATCGAATAGGCGTCGCCCGGATAATTCCAGCCATTCTGCACGTAGGTGTGCTGCCTCTCGTCATCGAGATAACGACACCCCGTCGCTCCGCGGACCGCTAACCGCCCGACCGTTCCACAAGGGAGTTCGTTCCCGCGTTCGTCGTGAATCTGCGCCACGTAGCCCGGCACGGCCCGTCCGGTCGAGCCCGCGCGCGCCTCCGCCGCCGGCGAGCCGATAAAAATGTGCAGCATCTCGGTGCTACCGATGCCGTCGATAATCGAGATCCCGGTTGCGGCGCGCCACGCTTCCCACACAACGCCCGGAAGCGTCTCGCCCGCCGAGACGCAGATGCGCAGGCTCGACCAATCACGCTTGCTTGCATGCGAGGTCAGCGCGCGATAGGCAATCGGCGCGGTGAAGAGCACGCTGATACGATGCCGTTCGATCGCCGAAGCAAGCTCCTCGGCGCTCGCGCGTTCGAGCAATACGGTCGAAGCACCGATGGCGAACGGGAACAGCAGTATTCCGCCGAGCCCGTAGGTGAATGCCAGCGGCGGCGAACCGCTAAAGCGATCGTCGGGATCCGCTCGCAGCACCTCGGCTCCGAAGGTATCGCAGGTCGCGAGAAGGTCCCTGTGAACGTGCATCGCGGCTTTCGGGAGGCCGGTCGTGCCCGAGGTGAAGGCGATCATCGCCACATCTTCTGCGGCGGTCGCCGTATTTTCGAAACTCGCCCCTTTGCTTGCAGCACGCGCTTCGAGCGAGTCCGCGCGCTCCTCGCCCCAGTAGCAAAGCCTCATCTCCGGCCGCGAGAGATGCGCGCGTTCGAGATCCTCGGCGAGACGCGCGTCGCAGAGCGCGATCGTCACCCGCGCGCGTTCGCTCACCGTCTGTAGCTCTTGCACGCGATAGAGTGGCATCGTCGTCACCACGATGCCGCCGGCTTTCAGCACGGCGAACCAACAGGCGATTAACGTCGGCGTATTCGCCGAACGCAGCAAGACGCGATTGCCGGTAACGAGAGCGAGATCTTCAACGAGGACGCGCGCGATACGATTCGCCCACTCCATCATCTGCCGATAGGTATAGGTCGTTCCGTCCTCGGCGATCGCACAGAGACGCTCGCCGCGCCCTTCTTCGACATGACGATCGAGAAAATACCAGGCGGCATTGATGCGCTCGGGATAGTGCATGCTCGGCAGCGTAAACTCAAAGCGCGGAAGCGCGTCCTCGGCCGGGAGGCGATCTCGAGCGAACGTATCGCGATGGGCGCTCTCAACCAAGCGAATGCTCCTTCAAAACACTGCGCGCGATGACGACTTGTTGCACCTCGCTCGCACCTTCGTAAATGCGGAGCGCACGAACGTCGCGGTAGAGCCGTTCGACGATCTCTCCCCGCGTAACGCCGCGCCCACCGAAGAGCTGAACGGCTCGATCGCAGACGCGGCCGGCGGCCTCGGTCGCGTACCATTTCGCCATCGCCGCCTCTTTCGTCACGCGCGCCGCGCCGGTATCCTTGGCATACGCAGCGCGATAGACCAGCAGCGCCGCGGCATCGATCTCCGTCGCCATCTCTGCGAGCATCCCGGAGACGATCTGCAGATCGGCGAGTTTCGCTCCATAGATTTCGCGCTGCATCACGTGCGCTCGCGCCTCGTCGAAGGCACGTCGCGCAAAACCGAGCGCGGCCGCGCCGACGGTGGCACGAAAAACATCGAGCGTCGCCATCGCAATTCGAAAACCATCGCCCTCCTCACCGAGTCGCGCATCGGCGGGAATCCGAACGCCGGAGAAGCTCAAGGCGCCCAACGGGTGCGGCGAGATCGTTTGGATCGAACGCGTCAGCGCGATGCCCGATTGCGCCGCATCGACGATAAAGGCGCTCAAGCCCTTCGTCGGGTGATCGCTCGTCCGCGCGAAGAGCACGTAGGTGTCGGCGATACCCGCGTTGCTGATCCAACATTTTTCGCCGTCGATCGCGTAGCCATCACCGCTGCGCTGCGCGCGCGCCGCGAGCGCCGCTACATCTGACCCGGCGCGCTCCTCCGAGAGCGCAAACGCCGCAACCGATGCTCCGGCGAAGATCCCAGGTAACACGCGCTCGCGCTGCTGCGCCGTTCCAAAGAGCGAGATCGCTCCGCTCCCCAACCCCTGCATGGCAAACGCAAAATCACCGAGCGCGCTGCGATAGGCGAGTTGCTCGCGCGAGAGCGCGATCGCGCGGACATCGAGACGCGAACAGGGCGCGAGCCATCCGGCAGCTCCGAGATCGCGCGCCCAGCATCGCGTCCGAGCGCCGACGGAAGCATCGTCGAGCGCATCGGCATCGAAGCGCGCCGAAGGCTCCGCTTCCAGCCACGTTTCGAAGCGCTCTGCGTGAGATCGATGCGCGGCATCGAAGAAAGGCCACGCGAGCGTCGCATCGAGCCGCATTAATCGCCCTCGAAATGCGGCGTTTGCTTGGCGATGAACGCCTCGTACGCGCGACGAAAATCGCCGCTCGCCATCAGTTCGGCTTGACCCCGCGCTTCCTTCGCGATCTCATCCGCGAGTGCCATCGTCGGCGCCACGTCGAGCATCGCCTTCGTCACTGCGTGCGCTCGCGTCGGGCCGCTCGCAAGCTCCCGTGCCAATCCTCGGGCCTCCTCATCGAGCGATTCGGGCGCGCAGAGGCGATTGAAGAATCCCCACGCGAGCGCCTCCTCTCCGGAGAGATCGCGGCCGGTATAGAGCAAATCGCTCGCCCGCCCGAGCCCGACGATGCGCGGAAGTAACGCACAGGCGCCCATATCCGCCCCGGAGAGCCCAACGCGAACGAAAAGAAAGGCGACGCGGGCTCGCGCGGTGCCCAAACGAAGATCTGAGGCCATCGCGAGAATCGCGCCCGCACCGGCGCAGACGCCGTCGATCGCTGCGAGGATCGGCTGCGGGCAGGCGCGCATCGCCGCGACGACGGCACCGGTCATCTCCGTAAACTTCAACCGCTCTTGGGGGGTCATCGCAACTAAAGGGCCGATGATCTCGCGCACGTCGCCGCCCGAGCAAAAATTTTCGCCTGCGCCGCGCAGAAGCACGACGCGAACGCTGCGCTCGTTTCGCAGCGCGGTAAAGCCGTCGCGCAACGCCGCATAGATCTCGAAGGTCAGCGGGTTCTTTCGCTCGGGGCGCGCTAACGTGAGCGTCAGGACCCCGTCGTTCAGCTCCGCTTGCAATCCGTTCGCTTCGATCATTGCATCACCAGCGGAAGGTCTTGCTCGCTTCGTACGCCCGCGCTGTTGCGCGCGATCACGCGCAATGCGTATGCACGCGTGAAGATCGGCGGCCAGTCGAAGAGCGCCAATTTGAACGCGAATACTCCAAAGGCCGTTCGCGGAACGTCGATGGAAAACAGATTCGTGCGTACCTCCACCGACGCCGTATTCGTCGAGGTCACGAAGCTTCCGCTCCACGTCGTTCCGCGGCGGAGATCGAGGCTCGAGAAGTGCATGGCGAGCATTCTCGGGGGCGCGTCGTTGCCGAGGATCTCGGGGCTCGGCATCGCGACGGGCGCCGCTCCGACGGAGGCATCGCGGGGAAGCGGCGGCAGGTGCGAGACGCAACCGACGAGCGCGAGAAGCGCTATCGATGCGAGCAAGCGACGCGATGCAACGGCGAGCATGCCCTCTCATCGGCGCGCGCGACCGCCGATTCCTGCACGGCGGAGGGGCGCACGGCTCGGTTGCATAAGGTCGCGCTATGGAAGGCAACGCTCCTCGTAGCCTCTCGCTCGACTATGCAATGGCCATTTCGTGCTTGACCATCGTCACGGGTTTCTTTATCGATGCATGGGCGCACGGACACGTGCCGATCGAAACCTTCCTCACGCCCTATCACGGATTTATCTATCTCGGCATGCTCGCGATCCTTGGAACGCTCGCCGCGCAGTATGTTCGCGGGCGCCGGCTCGGCTTTCGCGGCATTCACGCTTTCCCGAAACCCTATCACCTCGCGCTGGTTGGAATTCCGATCTTCCTCATCGCCGCTCCTAGCGACGCAGCGTGGCACGCGATCTTCGGGCTCGAAGAGGGCGTCGACGCGCTCTTGAGCCCGACGCACCAAATGATGGGGCTGGCAATTCTCTTCCTCGCCTCGGCACCGATACGGAGCGCGCTCGCGGCACGCGATAGCGGCACTCCGCCGAAAGGATTTCGCGAGCAGTTGCCCATCGCTATCGCACTCGCAGCGTGGCTGGGATTGATCCACTTCGGCACCGCCTACGCCTTTATCCCCGCCGCAGACCGCGGGAATGCACCGCCGCCGATATCGCCGCTGCATGCGACGTATTTTACGGCGATCGCTCTGAGTTACTACAAAAGCTCGCTCGGCGTATTAGTCGTGATCTTTCAATCGGCGCTCTACGCCGGGTTCGCTCTTTTTTTGAGCGCGCAATTTCGGAGCGCGTTCGGAATGTTGACGGTCATTCTGCTACTAGGAAATACGCTCAACGCGATTCCCTTTACGAACGCGACGCCGTTGCTCGCAACGACGATCCTCTGCTCGCTCGTCGCCGGGCTGCTCGGCGACGCATGGATCGCGCGGAGCGACCCGCACCCGGCGCGCCCCGGGGCCTACCGAACGCTCGCCGTCATCGTTCCCCTCTCCTACTTCGCATGCTATTTGCTCGTCACCGATCTGCGCTCCGGGCTTTGGTGGGACGTTCACTTCCGGCTCGGAGTTCTGCTTTGGAGCGCGGCAGTCGGCATGGGGCTCTCATTGCTCACCACGCGTGCGCGCCGCGTGTGATTCCCGAACTGATCGCGCTCCTGAGCGCTATCGTTCATCTGGCATTCGCGCAGAACTACGGATATTTTCGCGACGAGCTCTATTTTATCGCCTGCGCCCATCACCTCGCATGGGGATATCCCGACCAACCGCCCTTGGTCGCACTCGTCGCTCTTCTCTCCGCACCATTCCACTGGAGCCTTCTCGTTCTGCGCGCACCGAGCGCGATCGCCGCTGCATTGGATGTTCTCGTCGTCGCGGCGCTCGTTCGCGACCTTGGCGGTGGGCGTTTCGCGCGCACCCTCGCGGCGCTCGCCGTTGCGATGCTTCCCGCCTACATCACGCTCGGGAGCGTGCTCACCACCACCTCGTTCGAACCCCTGACGTGGTCGCTCGTCGCGCTGTTGGCGCTACGAGCGCTGCGCGCGCCGACGCCGGCGGCCGGAGCACTCCTCGGCGCGGCGGTGGCGTTCGGCACCTACGGAAAGTATTCGATGCTGCTCTGGGCATTCGCGCTCGTCCTCGGCATCGCGTGTTCCTCGCAACGAGCGATCCTGCGCTCGCGTTGCGCGCTCGCAGCCTACGCGGTCGCTACGATCGCTCTCGCTCCCAACCTCCTCTGGCAGGCCGTACACGGTTGGCCCTTCCTCGAGGTTATCCACGCCGATTTCATCGGGCGGCATCCCTTCAATAACGGCTGGCAGCTCGAATATCATGGCTTCATTGCGAACACGCTCTCGTTTACGCTCGAACAGATCGCCTTCACCAACCCGCTGCTCGCTCCACTCTGGATCGTGGGGATCGTTTCGGCTCTTCGCACTTCGGCGCTCCGTTTCTTCGGGATTGCTGCCTTGGGAACGTTCGTCGTCGCGATCGCGCTGGAAGCGAAAGGCTACTACGTCATCGGCGCAAATGGAATTCTCCTCGCACTCGGAGCGGTAGCATTCGAGCGCGCGGCGGAGCCGCTGCGTGCGGCGCGCGGCGCCGCAATCGTCGCCCTGCTCGCGAGCACGGCGCTCATTCTCCCGCTCGCAGCGCCGGTGCTCCCCGTCGACGAATTAATCGCCTACTCACGCGTTCTGCACCTCACCGGGCAGCATGGCAGCTCGGCACAACTGATCCAGCCGCTCTTCGCCGAGGAGTTCGGGTGGCGACGTCTCGCCTCCGACGTCGCGCGCATTTACAATCGCATCCCGGCAGAGCGCCGAGCGCGCACCGCAATCTACGCCGATACCTATGCCGATGCGGGCGCGATCGACCGCTACGGCCCTGCGTTCGATCTACCGCCGGCGATCGGCAGCCAGAATGCGTATTGGCTCTGGGGGATGCACGGATACGATATGCGCCGCGTTCTCGCCGTCGGCGCGAGCCGCGAGCGCGAACTCTTCGCCGCCTATGCGCAATGTACGCCGGTGGGAACGACCTTCGATCGCTATCGTGCCGTCGTCGAAGGCCCGACGCCGATCTTCCTCTGCTCGCATCCGCGCTTGCCGCGCGCCGCGCTCTGGCGCTCGCTCCGTTGGTACGGGGCCTAAACGAGCGCTGCGCTCTACGCGAGAACCAACTCTTCGCCGTTACGATCGCCGGTGAGGAACTCCATCGCGCCGCGCACCACCGTTGCAACCTCGATGATGCGCCCGCTCGGATTCATCGCCGCGAGTTGCGCGCGTGCCTCCTCCGCGCTCGCACCGGTATGGCCGACGATCTGATCGACTGCCTGCTGCATCATATCGGTCTCGGTATAGCCCGGGCAGATGGCGTTGATGGAGAGCCCCGAACCCGCGAACTCGGCCGCGAGCGCGCGCGTGAGCCCGATGACACCGTGCTTACTCGCGCAGTAGGCAGCGATATAGGGTGCGCCATAGAGCCCGGCGATCGATGCCATATTGACGATACGCCCGAAGCCCTTCGCACGCATCTCCCCAATGACGGCGCGCGAACAGAGAAATGTGCCGGTGAGGTTCGTCGCGATAATCTGCTGCCAGAGTTCGTCGCTGGTGCGCCCGAGTGGAGCCGAGGCGGCGATACCAGCGTTATTGACGAGCATCGTTATCGGCCCGTGCCGTTCGCGCGCCGTTGCAAAGGCTCGCGCGATACTCGCAGCATCGCTCACATCGCAGGAGAGCGCATCGATACCGGGTTCGCTCGTTCCGGCGCGGCTCAGGCCGCTCACTGTGGCGCCGGCCGCGGCGCAGGCGCGAGCGATGGCGAGCCCGATGCCGCGCGAGGCTCCGGTAATCGCGACGTGCTGCCCGTGGAGATCGAAATCGGTCACGTAGGTTGCTCCAGTCTGCGCGCAATCGCGCGTTCGAGTTGCTCTTTTCCGGGGAGATAGGGTATCGGCCATGCTTGCTCGCGATAGCCGAGTTCGGCCGCCGCGTGCAGCGTCCAATAGGGATCGGCGAGGTGCGGTCGCCCGAGCGCGACGAGATCCGCGCGCCCGCCCGCGATCAACGCATTGACCTGCTCGTGCTCGGTGATATTCCCGACCGCGATCGTCGCGATCTCGACTTCGTTGCGAATCGCATCGGCGAAGGGTGCCTGGAACATCCGCCCGAAGCGCGGCCGGCTCCGTGGATCGGTCTGCCCGGTTGAGACATCGATAAGATCGGCGCCCGCCCCTCGGAACGCGCGCGCGATCTCGACCGCGTCGCGTTCGTCGTTTCCGCCCTCGCACCAATCGGTCGCCGAGATACGCACCGAGATTGGGCGCTCCATCGGCCAACGCGCGCGTACTGCGGCAAAGACCTCGAGGGGAAAGCGCAAGCGATTTTCGAGCGAGCCGCCGTAACGATCGGTACGCTGGTTGCGCAGCGGCGTCAGGAAGGACGAGAGCAAGTAGCCGTGCGCGCAGTGGAGTTCCAGCATATCGAATCCCACATCGATCGCCATCGCGGTCGCCGCGACGAACTCTTCGAGAATCGCGCGCATTCCGCGCTCGTCGAGCACGTGCGGAACCTGGCTTCCGGGGGCATAGGGAATCGCCGACGGGCCGACGACCGGCCAATTCTCGGCGTCGAGTGGCTCGTCCATGCCCTCCCACATCAATTTCGTCGAACCCTTCGGCCCCGAATGTCCGAGTTGGAGCGCGATCTTCGCATGCGAGCGCTCGTGCACGAAATCGACGATCCGCTTCCACGCGGTGACGTGCTCGGGCGCGTACATGCCGGTGCATCCCGGCGTGATCCGCCCCCGTGCGCTCACGCAGGTCATCTCGGTAACGACGAGCCCCGCGCCGCCGAGCGCGCGGCTCCCATAGTGGACGAGGTGAAATTCGTTCGGCACGCCGTCGACCGCACTGTAGGTATCCATCGGCGAAACGACGACCCGGTTGCGCAGCTCGAGTCCACGCAGAGCAAAGGGCGAGAACATCGGTGGAATCGGTCGCTCGCCGAAACGCGCCTCGACGCGCTCGACGTAATCGGCATCGCGCGTGCGAAGATTTTCGTGCCCGATCCGTTGGCTGCGCGTCAGGAGGCTATAGGCGAAGGTCTCGGGATCGAGACGCGCGTAGCGTTCGACGTTTTCGAACCAGCGCGTCGAATTTCTCGCGGCGTTTTGCAGCTTGAGAACTTCAAGCTTTCGCTCGCCCTCGTAGAGCGCGAAGGCATCTTCAGCACGATCGCAGCGCTCCAAGGCATCGATGAGCGCGATCGAATCTTCCATCGCCATTTTCGTGCCCGAGCCGACGGAAAAGTGTGCGGTATGCGCGGCATCCCCGACGAGCACGAGGTTCCCGTCGTGCCAGCGCTCGTTTTCGACGAAGGTAAAATCGATCCACGCGCTGCCGCGACGATGGCCGGGGTTTACCTGCAATCGATGGCCGCGCAATTCCTCGGCGAAGAGCGCTTCGCAGAACGCGACCGTCGCGGCGGCATCGGCACGATCCAAGCCATGCGCTCGCCACGTCTCTTCGCGACATTCGACGATGAAGGTACTCGTCGTTTCGTCGAAGCGATAGGCATGCACCGTAAACCATCCATGCTCGCTCCGCTTGAAAAAAAACGTAAACGCATCGAGTGGAATATCGCTGCCCAACCAGACGAACTTGCAGAGCCCGCCGGTCACCTGTGGCCGAAAGAGCGAGGCGTAGCGATTGCGAGTCGGCGAATGGACGCCGTCGGCGGCGATGACGATGTCGCAGTCCGCTCGAAAGGCATCGAGATCCTCGACGCGTTCGCGATAGCGCAGCTCGACGCCGAGCGCGAGAGCGCGTTCGTGAAGGATCGCGAGCAGATGCTTGCGCGAGATTCCGGCGAAGCCGTGCCCGCTCGAACGAACGCGCGCGCCGCGAACGTGAATCTCGATATCGTCCCAATGCACGAAACTGCGCTCGATATGCGCGAAACTCTCGGGATCGGCAACCGCGAGGCCGTCGAGCGTTGCGTCGGAAAAGACGACGCCCCATCCGAAGGTATCGCCGAAGGGATTCCGTTCGACGAGTTCGACCCGCCACTTCGGAAAGCGTGCTTTTGTTAAAAGTGCCGCATACAATCCGCCCGGGCCGCCACCGAGAACGCGAACGTGCGAAGCACGCGCGGCTTTCAAGCGAGGACTCGATCGGCGAGAACGGCCTGCGCGGCGCGGCGCCCCGGGAAACCGCTCACGCAACCACCCGGGTGCGTCCCCGATCCACAGAGATAGAGCCCGGCGATGGGGCTACGAACGCCGAAGCGACGTTCGAAGATCTGCCCCGGGAGTAATTCGCCGTGAAAGATATGCCCGCCGATCAAACCGAAACGTTCCTCGAGATCGGATGCGACCATCAATTGCCGCGCCTCGATCACGTTGGGAATATTCGGCGCGTACCGGGCGAGTTGCGCGACGATTTTCGCGGCAGCTGCATCGCGCCGCGCCGTATCCCAACCGCCGGGGCGATCGGCGGGAAAATACTGCGCGAAGATTGAGAGAATATGCTTTCCCGGCGGAGCGAGGCTCGGATCGGTCGGCGTCTGCATGAAACATTCGAGCATCGGTTCCTCGCTCTCGCCGGTGCGACGCGCGTCGTCGTGCGCGCGCTGCAGGAACGCGAGATCGGGAGCGACGTGAATCGTCGCGCGATGGTGGGGCTGCAGCGTCGTGCCGGGGCGGGCGCTGAAGTTCGGAAGCTCGCCGAGGGCGAGATTGAGTTTGAGCGCCGGGCCGACGCTCTGCCAGCGCGCGAGCGCGCCTTTGGTCGCATCATCGAGATGCTCCTCGCCGAGGAGATCGCGAAAGGTCGTTACCGGGTGCGCGTTCGAGAGCACCGCGTGCGCGCGAAATTCGCGCCCATCGGCGGTCACCGCACCGACGACGCGATCGCCGTCGAGCAGAAATCGGGTGACGTTCGCATCGGTAAATGCACGCGCGCCACGCGCCTGCGCCGCGGAGAGCAGCGCCTGCGAGATCGCGCCCATGCCGCCGCGCACGAAGCCCCATGCGCCCTGCACGCCGAAGGCGCGCCCAGCGTAGTGATGGGCGAGCACGTAGCCCGTTCCGGCATCGAACGGTCCGCGATATGTGCCGATGAGCCCATCGGTCGCCAACGTCGCCTGGAGCACCGGCGTGCGAACGTGCCGCTCGACGAGCGCGGCAACGCTCCCCTCCAACGCTGCGCGCACCTGCGCGTCGAAGCGATCGAAGCGCGGTTCCATATCGGCGAAACGTTCGAAGAGCGCCGAACCGAGCGCCGTCGCCTCGCGATCGAAGGCCGCGAAGCCCGCGATATCGGCGGGATCGAAGCGCGCGATCTCTTCGGCGTTCTTCCCCTCATCGGCGCCGAGCAAGAGCGAGCGGCCGTCGAGGAGCGGCGTAAACGATGCTGGATCCTTGCGGTACGCATCGTAGCCGTGCGCGCGCAGATCGAGCCGTTCGATCAACCACGGGTCGAGCAGGCTGCAGACGTAGCTCGCCGCCGAGATGGTATAGCCGGGCCAGCGGTCGCGCTCGCTCACCGTCGCGCCGCCGATACGGTCGGAGCGCTCGAGGATCGCGACCCGAAGGCCGGCATCGCTCAGGAGCGCGGCGGCGGCCAAGCCGTTATGCCCGCTCCCGATCACCAGGGCGTCGTAGGTTTCCATCCCCGTTCTATACAAGCCAGAGGCGATGAACTCTTGGCGGCTTCGCGCACTTCGCATCGCCATCGCTCTGCTACCGGTGCTCGCCTTCGCCGTCGGCACGCCCCTGCTCAACCGCGTCGAGCCGCGGATCCTGGGGCTGCCGTTCAACCTCGCCTGGGTGATTCTCTGGATTCTGCTCACGCCGCTCTGCCTGTTTGCGATCGAACGGCTGCGGAGATCGGAGCACTGATGCCCGAATCCGTCGTTGCCGGCCGCATTGCGCTTTCGATCGTGGTGGTCATCATCGCCGGAACGATCGCGTTCGCGCTGCTCAATCTCAAACGGGGGCGCGTCGATCCCGCCGAATACGCTATCGGCGGGCGCAGCTTCGGTACGATCTTTTTATGGGTTTTGCTTGCCGGCGAAATCTATACCGCCTTCACGTTCCTCGGAGCGGCAGGGTGGATCTATCTGCACGGTGCGGCGGCCTATTACATTCCGGCGTACGGAGCGATCGGCTATCTCGTCGGGTATGCGTTGCTGCCGCGCATACGGCGCCTCGGCGCCGAGCGCGGCCTGGTAACCGCGCCCGACCTCCTCGCGAATTATTATCAGAGTCCGCGGCTCGGCGTTCTGGCCGCGATTCTGTATGTCGTTCTCGCTCTTCCGTACGTGACGCTCCAGCTCAGCGGACTACAAATCGTTCTTTCCAGCGCGGGATACGGCTGGCTTAACGGAGCGCTCGGCGCCGCGGTCGCCTTTACGGCGATCGCCATGTTTACATTCACCGCCGGGTTGCGCGGCACGGCCTGGGCGAGCTTAGTGAAAGATGGGTTGGTCCTTGCGGTCGTGCTCTTTGCCGGGGTAGCGATACCCATTCATTTCTTCGGCTCGCTCGGAGGAATGTTCGCGCAACTGCAGCGGACGAATGCCGCGCTCTTAACGCTTCCTGCAGGCGATGCACCGTTAGGGCAGGTCTGGTTCATTACGACCGTTTTGTTTACGGGCATCGGTTTTTATATGGGCCCACATTCGATCGCGGCGACGTTTTCTGCGCGCAGCGACAATACGCTGCGCCGGAACGCGATGCTCTTGCCGCTCTACTCGATCGTGTTGATCGTCATTTTCTTCGCCGGGTACGCCGCATTATTGCTGGTTCCGGGGTTGCACGGGCCCGCCGCCGACCGTTCGTTTCTGCTGGTGATCGCGCGCTATTATCCGCCGTGGGTGATGGGCTTCGTCGCCGGCGCCGGAGCGCTCGCGGCACTGGTGCCTTCCTCGGCGCTCATCTTGGCCTCCGCAGCGATCGTGGTGCGCAATATCGTGCGCCCCGCCTTTCCCGGACGCATCGACGAACGCCACGAAACGCTGGCGATGCGCCTGGCGGTGATCGCGATCTCCGCAGCGGCGCTGCTCGCCTGGTGGCTCGCACCGGAGACGCTCGGATCGCTCTTGTTGGTCTATTACAGCGGGATCACACAGTTTCTGCCCGGGGTCGTCGGAGCGGCATTCGGCCTGCGGTTGCGCGGCATTGCGGTGACGCTCGGGCTGGCGGCGGGCGTCCTGACCGCGGCGTTGCTGACCTACGTGCTCGCGCATCTCGGCTTTAACCCCGGCTTCGGCGGGCTGCTCGTCAACCTGCTCGTGGTCGCACTCGTCGAGTGGCTCGCCCCAAAAACGAAGACGAGCCCGCCGATGGCGAACTCGTCTCTCGAAGCTCCTACGACCGATTAACGGTAGCTGGGAGCGCTCCGCTGCGACTGGAAGCAGTCGCGGCAGTACACGGGCTTATCGCCGCGCGGATTGAAGGGCACTTCGGCGACGCCGCCGCAACCGTTACAGGTCGCAGTGAACATCTCGCGTTGGCGACCGGCACCACCGCCGCCGCCCATGCCTGCACCACCGCCGCCACCTGAAGTGCCGCGCTGCGCTTTACGCGCTTGGCGACAATCCAGACACCGGTTGGGTTTATTCTGGAACCCTTTTTGTTCGTAAAACCGCTGTTCTCCAGCGGTAAACGCGAATTTGCTGCCGCAATCAACGCAGTTCAGCATTTCATCAACGTACACTAGACGAGACCTTTCCATTTCCTAGTAAGAACACGTTTCTTCGACTCGCCTGGTACGCCATGTAAAACCGGACCCGCGGACTTCGAAACCTATCGGGGAGTATCCCCGGCCGCCACCATAGCACAAAAGAGGGCTCCTCTGCAATCGCCTCAGGAGGCGGGGAGTC
>JABEUX010000049.1 GCA_013044185.1 Vulcanimicrobiota bacterium
AAAATCGAACACCTGTTCGCTTGCGCGCACCCCTACGGTATGCTATGCTCTACACATAGAGACGAGCCCGGAGTCACCCGAGCCCGTCGAGCACAACCTCTAGATGGGAGAGATCATGCACAATCAGGATACTACGACCGACTACAAGTGCTACCGTTACCGCGATGACCGCGCAGCCAAGGCCGACCGTAAGGGATTTGCCACCGAACGCGCCATCATCGCTTGGGCCGAGGAACTCGGCTATGCGCCGAAGTCGGCAGCCGCTGCGGTTCGGGTTATCAACCATCACGATGGACGCCTGCTCGGCGTAACGCGCCTCACGAAGCGTGAGATGCTGCGCGTGAATGGCTATCTGCGGGTGGCGAAATGACCACCTCGGGCAGCTACACCGATGGTACTCACGGCGGCCCCGTCGAAACTCAGCACCTGCTCGCCTGTCTCGACTGTGGCGAGCTCGCGCCGCGCGGAGACCAGCCCGGCGAGGGCAAAATCGTCGCCGCCGAAAACGGCGATGCGATTTGCGACGAGTGCGCGAGGCACCGCGACGAAATCGCCGAAGCGAATCGCTCGCTCATGTACGACCTGCGCGCCGTTGCGGAACAGGCGGCGCAGTACGGCGCCTATCCCGAGGAAGCACGTGCACTCGTGTATGCCACATGGTCCGAAGCCCTGAACGGGCACGGGCCGCTCGCCGATTATTACGGCGACGACCAGCCGCCAATCGACGATGATGCGGTGCGCGCCGAGGTAGAGACGACGCTGGAGCGGATCGAGCGGGATTTCTTGGCGGAGGCGCGATGAGCGCCCCCGCCCCAGTCTGCCAAGCCTGCGGCCAGCCCATCTCCGTCGAGCGCACGATCGTTGCGCGCTCCCGGGGGGCTGAGCCCAAATACTGCTCGGGGGACTGCCGCACGCGGGCGGCGCGAAAACGCTACCTCGCCGCTAAGCGGGCCGCGACGAAATGAAGGCGCTCTCGATTCGCCCGCCGTGGGCGCACGCCATCGCCCAGCTCGGGAAGCGCATCGAAAACCGGACGTGGGCGACCCGCTACCGCGGGCCGCTTCTGATTCACGCCTCATCGACCTTCGTCCGATCGGAATTCGACGAGCTCGCCGAGATCATCGGCTACCGCATCGAGCCCAGCGCCTGCGCCTCGGGCCTCATCGTCGCGATCGCCGACCTCGTCGATTGCGTGGATGCTCGGCTCGCTCCGGGAAAATGGACGTGCGGGCCGACCGCATGGCGACTCCGTAACGTGCGCCTATTGCGCGCCCCCGTGCCGGCAAAAGGGCGCCTCGGACTTTGGACGCCGACCCACGCCATTGTGCGGCGCGTGCTTGCCTCGCTCTAGCGCACCCACTCCCACGACGTGGTGAGGCGCGAAGACGCGCGTTTGCTCCCCTTCAGCACTCCGGTATCGAGAGCCGTATGCGATGCCGCGCGAGTAAGACGCCAATGCGGTGAGCGCCGGCGGGCGATGTTGAGCGGAAGTGACGACGAGACGACGCTGAGTTTTCGTCGAGCGTCCTCCTCAGCCATGATCTCGAAGCACGCATCGACGAAGCGTGAGCCTAAGCCCGCGCCTTGAAACTCCGGGAGAACCACGGCGCGATGGCCACGCCAGCGATGCGCGTATCCGGCGACCGGAATAAAAGACATCCACGCGCAGATCGCCTTTTCGCTGCCGATGCTTATGATGCCGACGAAGCAACGTGCGGCGGGCGAAAGGCGATCGCTCATATAGTGATGCGCTGCAAACAAGGGCCAGAGGCTACGCGGCGCAGGATGGACGCTAACGTTGAACTGTGGTCGCCGAAGACGCCCCCTTGCCAGCGTGGCGGTTGCCGTATCAAATACCCAGTCGCTCTCGAGCCATTCGGCCACGTCGTAATGACAGGTCGCGACGACGAGCCTTTTGCCGAGCCGCCGCACGGCTTTGGCGGTAGCGATACACGTCGTGCGCGCGACCACTCGGTCGAGCAGCGAAGTGAACTCGTCAAAGACGATGCGATCCGTCTCGATAATCGCCCGCGCCATCGCCGCGCGCTGCTGTTGTCCGTTGGAGAGGCGGAAATACGGAAGCATCCATGCGGGAACAGACGAAAGCCCCGCTGCGGCAAGCGATCGCGACACCTCTTCGACCGATGCGGATTCCGAGAAGTCATCGAGAAACGAGATGCCGCGCCACTCATATTTCGATGCATCCGTCCATTCGTGAAACGCCGCCCGCAAAAGTTGAGATTTGCCTGAGCCCGAGGGGCCGACAATTAAGCCCACCGACCAGTCCTCGGACTCATCCGGGATATCCGCGCGGAGCTGAAAGCGCGTGCGCTCTCCTGGCTCATAGTCCATGCGCGATGCGAGCGACTGCACCCGAAACGTATCAGAGATGTCGCTTTCGAGATTGAGATCGATCCTCATAGTTGCGTCACTCGCACCTTCCGCCCTTCGGCTTTGAGTCGTTCGTAGAGATCGCGCTGCTCGTCCTCGTTGGCGACCGTCACGATCACCTCGAACTTCGTGGCATACGCGGGCTCGGGCGCTTCGTCGTCGAGTGACGGCAGCAGCGCGTCGAGCCGTAAATCGTGGAGCATCGCTGCGTCCTGCTCCTGGAGATCGAGTAGCAGCGCGTCGAGATCGTCGGTAAAATCGCCGGCGATCTTCGGATTATTGAGCGTGACATTGAGCGCACGTTCTTCGGTGTCGGGTAAATCCACGACGATCACATCGGCCTCGGTGACGCCGGATTCTCGGAGCGCTACGACGCGCTGATGGCCGCCGACGACGAAGCCCGTGCGCTGGTTCCAGATGATCGGCTGCACGAGGCCGAACCGCCGGAGTGATGCCTTGAGCCCTTTGAGCGCGACCTGCGAAATCTTGCGCGGATTGTAGGGCGCGGGCTTGAGCTGATCGAGCGGCATCCGCACGAGCGCCTGCCCTGGCGTCGCCGCCGGCGGTTTCTTCGCCGCCATCAGAAGTGCACCGTTGCCGCGACACCGACCTTGAGCCCGTGATCGTACGTTAGGCCAACCCCAAGACCGAGCTGCGTATGCGGAACGAGCCACGACGGCGCGATGATCGGCGAGAGGTGCGCGCCGTGTAACGCTGCGCCGAGATCGAGTTCGAACTGCCCTTTGCGCACCGCGGCGTATCCCAACCCCGCACCGTTTGTGGTAAAGATCGAGCCGATTCTTGTCGGAGGAACGGGCGCGCGTGTTACGCTCACCGCGATCTTTGTTTTCGGGTTGCTCAACACGCTTTCGGTCGCGGCAACGTCGGTTGCAAAGAGTGACGACTGCTGCTGCGATGTCCACCCCGGGGGAGCGGTTGGCGACGGTGCGGGCGTCGGCACGTCGAGATGCGCGCCGATGACCTCGACGGTTTTCGGCTTGAGCGCTCCGAGAATCGCGGCGATCTCCGCACCGGAGAAACCGCGCATTCCGGGAATCTCGCGCACGACGTTGACTGCCGGAGCCGCGAGCATCGGGGTGGTTCCGCGTGCAGCAGCCACGAGCCGATCGGCGAGGATCGCGCCTTGAATCTCTCGTGCGATTGCCGCGGCGGTGGAAGGCTTCGTCGCCGCAAGCGTACCGCCGGCGGGGGCGGTTGCATGATGCAGATAGACAAACGCCAGAATGCCCACGATGAGCACGGCGCCGCCCCACCCCATGAAGAAGCGGATCGTCGCGTGCAGCTCACGGAGTGCGAACTCCGTCACGGCCGCTTCTCGCGCGGCGTGACCAACACAAGCCCCGCGACGATCAACGCCGCAGCGATGTGCTTGATCCACGCCTCGGCCACCCCGAGATCGTGAAGTGCGCTCGCCCCGTTCGTGAAGAGCCCGGTTGCAACGGAGATCGCGCCGATGACCGATGACGCCGTCGAGCGCCACCATCCCTCAACGCGCGCGTCGAGCGTAACGAGAAACGCTCGCACCTTGGCGAGCGTGGCTTTGAATCGATCCATGATGTCCCCCTGTTGATTGTTTGGGCCGCGCGGAAACGCTTTATAAAGCGCGTATTCGGCGTATGCCGCCCCCGCGACGATGAGTACAACGATGCCCGCGACGAAGCCGAGTGCGATCTTCATAGGATGTCCGAACCGTCGCCGGTGGGCGAGCAGTAGACGCCGACTTCGAGCATCGCGCAATCGCGCTTCGCTCTCCAGCCGACTTGCGTAAACCAATCGCTCTGGCGCAGATCGTTAGCCGCATCGACGAAGTAGCCGTGCGCGTTGGGAGCGTTGGTTTGCTTGGCACGTTGGGCATCGGCGATCATCGCGCGCGTGCGCGGGAAGCCCATCCACCCCGTGAAGCCGAGGTTATAGACGAGATCGCAGATGACGAACCGCCGCGCATCGGTGAGCGCATCGAAGATGCCCGGCGCGAGCGAGCTGCGCGCTTCGGAGATCACCGGAGCGAACGAGTACGCAAAGAGCGCGGTGATTTGCTCTTGCGTGAGCGCCACGTCGCCGTCGATGACGCCCTGGACTCGCGTCGGTGCAACTCCGGCCTTGAGGAGCGCGCTATACGCATCGCCGCGCTGAAGTGAAAATCCGATTCCTATTGTGGACACGCCAAGCGTGTCAAAATACCGAGTGGCCTTACATCCCTCCGATATTGCGATGCGATCCTGGACCTCCGCGAGCCAGCTCATTTCTTCACGGCTCCAAGAACGACGATGGGACGAATCTGCATGGTGCGGATGCGTGCGATGAGGTCTGCGAATGAGGTCACGATTGGGCTCCTTTGTCGATTTCGTCGAGAAGTTGAGCAACGATGAGGCGCAGATATGCGTCTGCGTCGGCGTTAGGCTTGGTAAGATAGGATCGAATCATATTGGCAAGATCGATCACTGCCCGGTTTTGCTCGATGGCGTCGAGCAGTCGGACGACCATTTCATGCAGAAGATCGTCGTGCTCCGCCGCGCGGTCGAGCTGTGCGCGCACCGCGGTCGTCAGCGTTACGATGGCGTCGTTTTGCGCGACGATATGTGACGTTTGCTCCTGAATGGCGGTCATCTGCGCCGCCGTTGAATACTTCATGGCGTTTTCCACCATGAAGGGGGCGACCGACCATAGCACCGTGAGCACGATGAGATCGCCGTCACCGGCAAACCAGTGCGCGTGCTCGACGAGCAGTTCGCGAACGGGAATCCAGGCAAGAAAGATCAGCACCCAGCCAAAGAACCACTTCGGGCTTTGCGCGATGTTTGAGAACCATTGCAGTACGCGCCGATCCCATCCGTCGAACGACGAATTGAAGAGCATCACGAAAAGCATCGTCCCAAAGGAGACGCCAGCGCAGAGTAAGAGGATGTCGAGAGGGTGATGAAGTCCGAACATCGTCGGCTCTCCTTTCGTCGGCGGTGATCGGCGATAACAAAGGTTTATGCGGCAAGCCCGGCGATATGCTACAATCGTCGAAATGTCAAAGGAGGAACAGATGACCAAGCATCTTCTCGCCGGGCTTAGTGCCCTGGCGCTTTTCACGCTTGCCGCTTGTGGTGGCAACTCTACCGGCGGCAATCCGATCGCGCCGCCCACCCCGGCACCCGTTGCGTATCAGGCGCAACTCGTCTTTAAGGGGCCGCTTGCTGGAGCCGCGTCGAGTATCTCGACGCTCTCGGTTGGCCGCTCGATTCAATCGATGAACCAGCGTGGAATTCTGGCCGCGCCGGGGGCAACACCCGTGCCGATTATGGTAGTATCGAATATCGACGCCGCCGATGGATGCGGAGCCGCCGGATGCGCCGGAACCAACGCGCAAGGCTTCGTGCAAGCAATCGTCTCGCCGCAACCCTCAAGCGCCCCGGTGGTCGTGTTTTCGCAGACCGCTCCGAACGCCGCTATTGTTGCTACGCCATCCCCGGGCCCTTCGGCCACGCCCGTGCCGCTGCCGCCCGGTGTAACCGCCGAAATCGGCATCGGGGTATCGACTGCGACGATGGTGCAATCGTCCGGCACCGCGACGGCAAGCGTTGGCGCTCCGGTGAATCAGTCGCCGACGACGCAGGTGTATGAATACATGGGCATCGCCGCCGATTGCGAGCAGCGATACAGTCAAACGAATAGCGGCCCCGGTTGGGCGTGGAACGGCAGCGTTTGGGTGCAAGTGAGCGATCCAACTCTGGCCGATATTTACGTCACCGGGAGTTCGTGCGATGGGTCGTTCGGAATACCGGGTGATTCGGGAACGCTGCACTTCCCCGGAGGCGGCACATTCGTTTCGAGCGATACGCCTTTCGCTTCCGTGCTGGCATCGCAATGGGCGAATAGCGAAACGTCGATGCCGATTTCGGCGCTCCAGATCCCGAACCCGGACGGGTCGGTGAATGCCGAACTGATCGCAAAGACGCGCAGCGGCGCGATCTTCAAGGTGTTTCCGAACGTCGCCGGAGGAAGCACCGGAGAGAAGGACTACGAAGGAGCCATCGAAGTGAGCGGGAGTTCCGTAGACGGCTTCTAGTTTCGTTTCGATTCGCAGGAAGAGCCTCTCTAACGAGGGGCTCTTTTAGTAGAACGACGGATGCAATTCGGGGTAGTCACCGCCGTACTTTTCTACATGGTGGCGGTGGAGCTTCTTGGCGATGACGTAGCCGCTATCGGTTGCCGTGACGCCCGCGTAGGACAACAGCGTGACGATGTTCGGGTCATTCGGAGCCGGATCGAGCAACGACGGGAGGATCGTAACGTGCGGTAGGTGCTTGCGTATCTCCGCAAGCGCGTGAATGCTCGACGGTCGGAACCATCCGTGAATTGCTGGCTCCTTGCACGTTTCGTCGATCTGTCGCCAGACGTACTCGTGAATCGTCGTCTGCATATTGTCGTGGAACCATTGGATCGTCTCTTCTTTCTTGGAAGAGTGGAACCAAATCTTCCCCATCGTGTTCATATCTGCTTCTCCTACGCCGTCACGGTATTGTGGGCGATGAGTGCGCCGACCTGAAAGATGTGGCCCGCGACCCCAATCTTCATAAAGCGACCTTCGCCGATGAGATTGATTCCCGTGACGAGATGCACGCCTCCATCGCTCCCGCGCAAGAGCGTATCGAGCGTGAGATCGGTAACGCGAACGAACTCGCCATCGGCTTTCTCCCAATAATGATTCGAGTCAGTTGGGTACATCTCTCCTCCGACCGTCGTGGAGAACATCATGCCGTCGCGCTCTTCGGCGAGCAACACGATTTTCCAATCTCCATCCGGGCCTCGGAGATGCATTCCCGGTCGAACGTCGCCAGCGCGCACCGTTCCGAGTTCTTTCGTTTCGAGGGGAAGATCCACTCCGGGGCAGCTTGCACCGCCCCCTCCGCCACCGCCCGAAGGCGCACCTCCCGAAGTCGCTGGTGTTGTGATGTAAATATCGGGAGTAATGGCAATGCGGCTATCGAGATTGATTTGGTACTGCTCTTGCAACGACGGAACCACGTTGCCGCCGTAGTTCCCGAGAATATGGATGCCGCCCGAGGTATCGGCGTAGACGCTGTAGTGGTAGGTCGTCGATGCGGACAAGCCGCCCATCGCGCCACTATTTCCAGCGGATATTGAAACGGTTGAGCCGTCTGGCCGATACGCTGTTCCGGCACTCCACGAGATCGTGATAGAGCAAACACCCGAGGAGTTCGTCGCAGTAGTCGACACGCCAGGTATTCCCGTGGGCGCGATTGACGCCTGGTTATTGGTCGCCGTCGAACTCTTCAGGTACCCGTTGACATCGAGGGTATTTTGCATCCCGGAGAAGTGGCTTGCGTTGACCCAGGGCGAATGGAATAACAACTGCGAGCCATCGCCATTTGTATACCCAGCAATTTCATAATTTCCAGCATTGCTTTGGTCGAAAACATTGTGGTACGAGGTACTGTTATACGATATGGCCGTAGGCGTTGCAACTCCCTGGCTCACCCAAGCAAAGTATATGCACTCCCAGACACTCACCGCAACGGTAGAGCCTGCGTTAATTCGGCAGAAATCCCCGTTTGGCCGAAACCAAATGACGTTCGACGGGAAATGCAGGACGTTGCTACTGTCGATATAGGGCATCTGTCCGGCGCAGGAAACGTGCATCCCTGCACCACGATTTTGCACGGTTGTTGCGTGATTTGCGTACGGCATGAGCCCGGCTACCGGCCCTGTGGTTCCATCTACATGAAGGGTTTTATCGGAACCGATGCGGGAAGTGATTGCGGGGGCGTGAACGGTATAGTCCCACGTTCCTACCCAATCGGCTAAGTTGGGCTTGTAGGAGGTCATCGTCGAGCCGATTTCGAGTTGCGGCGAATACCAGAGCAGCCCGGCGCCGTTATTAATCGTGCAGTTGTAGGTATCAAGAAGCGCCACGACTTGCGAAACCCCAGAAGGAACCGTAAAGGTCGCGCTCTTGCGAACGGCGGCTGTTGTGGGGCCGAAAGACAAGCGCGCTGCGGTAATCTCCACCCCAAGGCTTCCCGTCCACTCGTAAAGCGCCCAGACAGGCTGACCCGCCGACACCAGAGAGGCATCGCACGCGCCGCTAAACGTCATTATTTGCCCAACTTGTACGGGAATCGGCTTCGATACGCGATAGTTATACCCTGATGCGCTTCCGTTTCCAGTGTAATAGAATGCGAGCCCGTTGTAGTTGTAGTTTGCAGACGTTCCGATCCCCGTGCCACCGATTTGCGGCCAAAACACCGCTGCCGCATTGGCGTTATTCCCGGAGAACATGAGGTCGGAATCCGGCACGAGATTGCGCGACATCCCTGTAACCGCCGAGGTGACGATTTGGGGATTGTGATTCACCTGCGGGAGGTTGCCGGTAACACCCGCAGCAGGCGCGACGTTGAGCAATCCACCCGAAGTGATGACCCCGCCGACTTGTGCCGCCGTGCGTACATTCGTACCATCGTTTAACTGCTTGACGGTGCCCGAGGCGAGTTCGGTCGCTTTGACGCGGTTATACGTTGTGCC
>JABEUX010000050.1 GCA_013044185.1 Vulcanimicrobiota bacterium
CCGAAATCTTCAACTCCCGGCACGAGAACCGCACGAGCCCGCGCGAGTTCGTCGGCGATCTCGTCGTCGCCGCGTTCGCCGAGAAAGAGCACCGGCGCTCCATGCGCCCGCCGTTCGAGCGCCGCGCGCATGGGGCCGTCCCCGACGATTCGCAGCGGCAACCCTGCGATGCGGGCGGCGTCGATCGCCAAGTCGACGCGTTTGTACGGTAACAGACGCGCGACGATGAGAAAGGCCTCGCCCGGCGCACGAAGTTGCGAAAAACGTGCCATATCGACCGGCGGATGTAGCACGTCGAGATGCCGCCCGTAATACTCCGATGCGCGCCGCGCCGTCGTTACGGAGTTTGCAATCATCTCCGTGGGACGTTGCGCCGCTCGAAGATCCCAACGCACCAATCCGGCGACGAGCGGACGCGCGAGGAGGCCAACGCCGAGCCCCCCGACGTATGCATCGTAATCGAAGAGAAAACGACTGACCGAATGGAGGTAACAAAGATGCACGCACCCCGGCGGTACGCGCACGCCTTTCGCCCAGGCCGACGAAGAACTCAGGATCGCATCGTAGCCCGAAAAATCAAAACGCTCGAATGCGTTGGGGTAGAACGGCGCGTACCAGCGAAAGCGCGAGCGAATCCAGGGCATGGCGGCGAGCCACGAGCTGTGAATCGTGCGCCCGGCAAACCAATCGCCGGTTCGATGCTCGTCGTAGAACGCGGTATAGATCGGCGCATCGGGAAACGCCGCGGCGAGCGTCGCGAAAACGCGCTCCGCTCCGCCGCGTTGATTGAGATAGTCGTGAACGAGTGCGAGCTTCAGGAGCCGCTTCCGTCGCTTCCCTGCACGACGGCGATAGTAGGATGCACGAGGTACCGCTTGGCCACGCGAGCGAGATCGGCGGGCGTCACGGTCGCGATCGCTGCAATCGTTTTTACGACTGGATCTCCGGTGCCTCCAGCTTCACGATAGATGCGCAGTAAACGCAAGCGCGCGCGCGGGTCGCTCTCCTGCCTCGCGAAATCGCCGATCGCCTGCGATTTTAAGCGATCGATGTTCCCGTGAAGTTTCCCGGAACCGATCATCTGCGAGAGCGCGAGCGCTCCGCCAATGAGTTGGTCGGGGCGGCCTACGGCGCCCGAGGCATAGAGCAGCAATTGCGGGCGACCGCCAAGCGAGCGATAGCGAGCGCCGTAGGAGCGGCTCAGATACGAGGCGTCGAGCCCTTTCGGGAGCCCCGCCGTCTGGGCGAGAACGCGTTTCATCAGCGTTGCTTCCACGAGCATCGCGGGAAAATCCGCAGAGGTGGGTTTCGGAGCGAGAAACGACGCGACGATCATCGTCGAGAGCTTCGGGCGAGTCGTACGCAAAACCAAGGTCGCGGCGTTGAGGAGGAGGGGCGGCGAGCTCACGCTCGGCGATCTTCCACCGGGCAGCGCCTCCGCTACCCGTGCGAGCGCGGCGTCGAGCCCCGGTGCCCGTTCGCCGACGATCGTTCTTGCGAGATCGCCTCGACGATAATTCCAAAGATAGAACGCGCGCGCTTGCGCGATCGAGAGGTGTTGCACCGAGAACGGCGTCCCGTTGCGTGGCATCGCAATATTGCCGGAGCGAGCGAGCGAGCGTCGCAGCATCTCGGTCGCGAGATCCCAGTTATTTTGCTGCCGCTCCGCGATACGATCGAGCAATGCTTTCCGTGCCGCGGTCAACGCCGCAAGCGAAAAATCCGGCGCGTTCATCGCCGTGGCCAGCACGTCAACCAACGTCGGCATCGCCTCGGGAAGTCCGGCGAGATCGATCGCAACGCGGTCGTCATGCACGTGGATACTGAGCGCGCCGCCCTCGGAGCGAATTGCATCCTCCAGGGGCAGCGAGAGCCCGCCCACCCGAACCGGCGTCCGAGCGAGCAAGCGTGCATCGAGTGCCGCGATGCCATTTTCGCTCTCGCGCTGACGATCGAGCCCGGCGCGAAGATCGATCTGTAAAAACGTGACCGGACGAACCGGCAGGGCCTCGGCGGGCGTGCCACTCTCCGCACGGGCTCGAAGCGGTGCGGCGACGAACGGCGTGGCGAGCGCGAGGGCGAATGCAAACGAAACGAGGCGTTTCATCATACGCTCTTTTCTGAGACGGCGGTCATGAGAATCGTCGCTGGATTTTCGAGATAGCGTCGCACGGCGGCAGCGACGCTCTCCGGAGTCAATCGCGAGATACTGCGCGCATATTGCCCACCCGGCAGGCCGGGGGCGTATGCTGCATCGCCCGAGGCGGCATACCATCCAAGATTATCGGCGAGCCCTTGAGGCACGTCGATCGCCGATGCGAGATGGAACCGAAACGCACGCAACAAACGATCGAAGCGCGAGCGAGAGAGCGGGGTACGTAGGCGCGCAAGATCCTCGAGAAGCACGCCCTTCATCTTCCGTGGATCCTTCCCCACGCCGAAAATCGTGAAAACGCCGGCACCCTGCAAGGTCACGAATCGCGCGACGGCGATGCCTCCATCGGGGAGCGGTAGCGCGCGGCCGAGTTGTCGATCGAGCAGCGCGGAGGCGATGAAATCGAGCGCGGTTGCGTCGTCGCGCGAGGATATCGGCGGGCCTACAAATCCGATGGCGATCGCCGGGCTCGACCCTCGGACCGATTGGGTTGCCGCACGCTCGACTCGCGATGATTCGATCGGAGCGTCGTTACCCGGGCGTCCCATCGCAGCGATCTGCTGGAGTAGCGAAGCGCCGACCGCCCCCGCAAAGGAGAGGCTCGCATTCCCGGGTCGGAAAGCACGCTCGGCATAGTGCTGTACCTGTTGCAGGTGCATGGCATCGAGCGAGGAGGCCGAGTTCGGATAGATCGGCGCGTGCATCGGGCCGTTGGAGAAGAGCGCGGCAAAGAGCCGGCTCTGCAGTTCGCTCTCGATGTTAAAGCGCTCTTCGACCGCACGTACGCTCGTTTCACGGCGCGCTTCGTCCAGTGATTTTGCATCGATCGTTCCGGTAAAATACGCTTCTGCGAGCGCGCGCACCGTCGCCGACGCCTCCGCTTTCGGAACGACGATACTGATGCCTAAGAGGTTCGGTGAGGGCTCGATTTCGATCGTTCCACCGACGCCCTCGACGATCTCACGGAGCGACTGCCCCCCGACGACCGGTGCGTCGGCGAGGGCATGCGCGGCGAGATCGGCGATGCCGGGGCTATCGAACGAGTAGCCGCTCGCCGGCACGTGGAGCCAGAGCCCGATAGCCGCGGTCGGCGAATCCGGATCGGCGGCGAGCGAGTAGCTCGCGCCGCTCGTCAAATGGCCGAGCCTTTCGGTGGGCGCTGCATTCGCTCGAACGCACGCAAAGCTCGGCAGCAAAAGGGCACACGCGAGCAACGCCGCGGGGGCGAGGCGCTTCACGCCGGCTCCGGCGAAATGGTCGGCGGCAGCCGATGCGCGTCGCCGCGATCGGTGGGAAGACCGACGGAGCGATCTGGAGGTGGTTGAACCTCCGGGACGTCCTCCGTCGAACCGCGATCGTACGGGCGGCCTTCAACGATCGCCATGACTTCGTCGGCTTCGACCGTTTCGTGTTCCAGCAACGAAGCGACCATTCGCTCGACCTTATCCCAGTTCGTGGTGAGCAGTTGACGCCCGCGTTCGTAACAGGTTTCCACGATGCGGCGAACCTCCGAGTCGATTTTGCTAGCGACTTCTTCGGAGTAGTTCCGCTCCTCGCCGAAATCGCGGCCGAGAAAGACCTGATGCGCGCCGCGCCCGTACTGTATCGGGCCGAGATCGCTCATGCCGTATTGCGTTACCATACGTCGAGCGAGCTGGGTCGCCTTCTCGAAATCGTTACTCGCTCCGGTCGTGACATCGCCGAACTGAATCTCTTCGGCGAGCCGCCCGCCGAGCGCCATCGTGATATCGGAGAGCAATTCTTCGCGCGTAACGCTATGCCGGTCGTCCTCTGGGAGAGACCAGGTGATACCGAGCGCCATTCCGCGCGGAATGATCGTCACCTTATGGATGGGATCGGATTTATCGAGCATCGCGCCGAGAATCGCGTGTCCCGATTCGTGATACGCGGTGTTCTCCTTCTCCTTCTGCGACATCACCATCGATTTGCGCTCCGGTCCAACCATCACGCGATCGATCGCTTCGTCACAGTCGCTCATTTCGATAACGTTTTTATTTCGGCGTGCTGCGAGGAGCGCCGCTTCATTCAGCAGATTCTCTAAATCGGCGCCGGAGAACCCCGGTGTGCGCTTGGCAAGGGTGTCGAGTTGCACTTCGCGTGCGAGCGGTTTGTTGCGCGCATGCACCGCCAGAATTTTTTGACGCCCTTTTAAATCGGCGCGATCGACGACGATCTGCCGGTCGAAGCGCCCGGGGCGAAGTAACGCCGGGTCGAGGACGTCGGGGCGATTGGTTGCAGCGATAAGGATAACGCCGGTGTTTTGGTCGAAGCCGTCCATCTCGACCAGGAGCTGGTTGAGCGTCTGTTCACGCTCGTCGTGCCCGCCCCCGAGTCCCGCACCGCGTTGTCGGCCAACCGCGTCGATCTCGTCGATGAAAATAATACACGGCGCAGATTTTTTCGCCTGTTCGAAGAGATCGCGAACGCGCGACGCTCCGACGCCGACGAACATTTCGACGAAATCCGAGCCGGAGATCGAGAAAAATGGTACGCCAGCTTCACCTGCGACCGCACGCGCGAGCAAGGTCTTGCCCGAGCCCGGCGGCCCTAAGAGGAGCACGCCCTTAGGAATACGAGCACCGAGCGACTGATATTTTTTTGGGTATTTCAAAAAATCGACGATCTCGCCGAGCTCGACCTTTGCTTCTTCTACACCGGCGACATCCTCGAAGGTGACCTTGGCGCGATTCTCCGAGAGCATCTTCGCACGCGAGCGACCGAAATTCATCGCTTGGCTCCCGCCGCTCTGCGCCTGTCGGAAGATGAAAATCATCAACACGACCAGCGCCAACATCGGTAAGAACGAACCCAAGCCGCTGAGGAACGAGGTGTTCGGCGGGCTTTCGAAGCCCCACTTACCGCTCTTGATATGCGCCTGCAACTGCGCGACGAACGCACTATCCGTATTGGGAATCGTAACCGTATAGCTTTTTCCTGCGGTCGTCTTCCCCGTTCCTAGTTTGCCGACGGCATGGAACGATTCGATTTTACCGGATTCGAGCTGGGCGATAAAGGAGCCATAATCGAGTGGGCGCACCGTTGTCGGCGCGCTCACAAATCGATCGACGATGAGCAGGACGATGACGACGGCGGCGATGACGAACAGCAGCTGGCGAAGGATTTTCAAGACGGTACGATCTCACTAATTCTCGGGAGCGAACGACTCCGGTTTGAGGCGCGCGATAATGGGCAGATTCCGATAGAGTTCCCGATAGTCGAGGCCGTAACCTACGACAAAGGCGTTGGGGCAACGCAGCCCGACGTAGTCGAGCCGAACGTTCGCGAGACGGCGTTCGGGCTTCTCTAAGAGCGCGGCGGTGCGCAACCGGGCCGGCGCCCGTTGAACGAGCAGCTCGCGCAGATACTGCATCGTTAGGCCGTTATCGACGATATCGTCCACCAGGAGCACATTTCTGCCCCGGATCGAGCCGATGACGTCCTTGCGCAGTTGAACCTCCCCGCTCGACCTCGTCGCGTTTCCATAGCTCGAAGCCCATATCGTCTCAACGCTCAGATCGCTCGGTCCGTTCGGTTGCCGCGCGATCGCGCGGACCAAATCGGTAAAAACGAAGAGCGCCCCTTTTAACACCCCGACGACCAGTATTGGTTCCCCGGAAAAGTCGCTCGCGATCGCCGCCGCCATCGCGTCGATCGCCGCCAAAATGCGACTTTCGTCGAACAGCACCTCGGCGATCGACGCGCGGTATTCGTTCATTCCTTCACCGGCATCCCGTCGCGTAGGAGCATGCTCGCGCCGCCCCCGAGAGCGTAGCGACCGCTTCCTCCGCCTTCGATCGCGGCGAGCAGGGCCTCGACCCGGTCGAACTCGCTCGCTTCGCGGCCGAAGCGCCGAGCCACGGCGCCCGAGAGCCAGCGCCGCGCCGCACCGCGATCCGCATCTTCGTCCTCGGCTGCATTTCCGGCGATCGTCGCGGCGCGAGCGACCGCGCGGTCGAGCCCCGGGAAGCGCGGTCGCAATGCGTCGAGCGCATCGCGCACGGCGTTGCGCCGCACGTCGAGCGAGGCGTTGCTCGGATCGACGGCGTAGGGCAGCGCGCGCGCGTGGCAGTAGGCGCGCAGCGCCTCTCCATCGATCGCCAGTAGCGGCCTCAGTAACTCCACTCCCTCCGCGAGGGATCGTCGCAGGCGCATGCCTCCGAGACCGCGTTCGCCCGCACCGCGGAAGAGGGCGAGCAAGACGCTCTCCGTCTGGTCCTGCGCGTGATGCGCCGTTACAACGCCGTCGTTTCCCCACGCACGTGCGTGCTCGCTCAGCGCGCCGTACCGACGCTCGCGCAGCGTCGCTTCATCGGCGATCCCGGGATCGATCGAGAGCGTATCGACCGGGAGCCCAAAGGTCGCACCGACGCGTAGAGCCACGCATTCATCCTGCCAGGCCGAACGTCGCAGCGCGTGATGAACGTAGACGAGCCGAAGACGCACGTCCAGACGCTCGGAGAGCGCGGATAATACGCCGACGAGCGCGACGGAATCCGCACCGCCACTACACGCAATGCTGAGCTTTCGCCCGAACAGCAACGATCGTTCGCGCAACACGGCAGTTTCGAGATCTCTCTCCGGGTGCGCGCCCCTCATTGGCGGGCGAGCTCGCGCTCCGTCTCGCGCGCGCTCTCGCGCTTGACGAGATCCGCGCGTTTATCCCACTGCTTCTTTCCACGCGCGAGCCCCAATTCGATCTTGACTTTCCCGCGCGTAAAATAGAGGCGCAACGGAATGAGCGTGAGCCCTTTCTCCTCCAGCGCAGATTTTAGGCGCGCGACCTGTTCGCGATGAACGAGCAACTTGCGAGGACGCTTCGGATCCACGTTCGAGAACGTCCCTTCGCGATAAGAGGGCACGTGCATGCTCAACAGCCAGAGCTCACCATCGCGAATGCGCGCGTAACTCTCGGCGATGCTCGCGCCGCCGGCGCGAATCGATTTTACCTCGGTACCGGTGAGGGCGATGCCGGCCTCCAACGATTCGAGGATCGCATAGTCGTGCCGCGCTCGCCGGTTATCGATACTCGGCGTGCGTGCGTTGCGCGTCTCTTGTGCCTCCGCGAGACGCTGCTGCTTCATCTTCGCCATCTCAGCGGACCGATGCGCCGGAATTGGGGTTGCGGCGATCCTCGACGGCTTCGAGCGCCCCGCGCGAGACGAAGCGAGCGCTGCCCTCCACGAGGGTTTGCCCCGCTGCATCGCTCACGCGCCCCTCGAGCGAGAGGACGTTGCGACGCTGGGCGGTAACGCGACCGAAAACGACGAGGGGTTCGTTTAACGGCACGGGCTTACGGAAACGCGCATCGAGCGATGCCGTAACGCCGCGATGCCCCGCAGCTCCCGCCGCGTGGGCCATCGCCTCGTCGAGCAACGCGATTGCGATGCCGCCATGCGCGATACCCTTCCAGCCTTGAAACTCCGGACGCAATCGAAGGTGCGCGACCACGCCGTCACCGCTGCGCTCGAACCGCATGCGCAGGCCGATCTCGCTCTCCGGCCCACACGCAAAGCAACGCCCGTCGTCGACCGGCATGCCGCTCAACGCCCCGAACCTAAACGCATCGCAAGATACCCCGGCAGACCGGCGGCGCGAATTTTCGCCTGCGTCGCTCCGATATCGTATTCGAATCGCACCCACTCGACTTCGCTACGAACGTCGTCGTATATCGCAATCGAGCCCTCGGGATTGAGATCGCGCGGCTGCCCGACACTTCCGACATCGACGATGTATCGATTACCGCCGACAACGTCGAGCCGATGGGTTCCGCCGTGCTGCACGTGCGCGTGCCCGTAGGCACCCTCCGCATCGAGACTCCACAATTCCGGGATGTGCGTGTGGCCGATGAAAACGACGGGCGCGTCGGTTGCGGCGAACGCCGTCGCCGCTTCGCGCACGTCGAGAATATATTCGAAGTAATCGACGGGGGCCCCGTGCACGAACAACATCTCGGGAAGCCGTAATTCGTAGGCGAGCGTATCGATCCACTCGAGGTGAACCGGGTCGAGCACCTCGCGCGTCCATGCTACCGCCGAGCGTGCCGCGTCATTAAATCGCTCTACCCCAAAGCCGTTGAGCACCGCGAGATCGTGGTTGCCGATGACGACATACTTCGCGCGCTCGCGTACTCGTGCGATACATTCGTTCGGATTCGGGCCATACCCAATGATATCGCCGAGACAGACGACCGTATCCTCAGGCGCAATATACGAGAGCGCCGCATCGAGCGCTTCGATGTTCGAATGAATGTCGGAGATAAATGCGTATCTCACGCCGTCACCCGCGAGCAGACGGCACGAAGTTCGGCGGCAAAATGCGCCTGCGCCGCTTCGTCGCCGACCGTAACGCGCACGCAACGATCGAGCGGGGCGCGCCCCGGTTTACGCGTCCAAACGCCACGTCGCAGCAGCGCCTCGAGAACGACGTCGGCGCGTTCGCGCGACGAACAATCGAAGCAGACGAAGTTCGTCGCCGACGGCAACGTCGGCAGGCCGAGTTCTTGCCCGAGCGCCCCGTAGGCGGCACGGCCACGCGCGGTGCGTTCGAGAACGTCGCTCGCAAAGGGCTCGTCGCCGAGCGCGGCGAGCGCGCCGATCTGCGCGTTCCGATTGACGCCGTATTGCAACCGTACTTTCAACAGCGGCGCGAGCAGTGCTTGCGGTGCTACTGCGTAACCGATCCTCGCCCCCGCCATACCGTAGAGTTTCGAGAACGTGCGCGCACGCACGATCCCGAGCATCGCGCGCCGCTCCGGTACGCTCGCCGGGTCGGCGAACTCTGCGTACGCTTCGTCGAGCAGTAGCAGCGTTCGCGCCGGTAACGCGGCTCGAAACCGCGCAATGGCCTCGGCGTCGACGAACGAGCCGCTCGGGTTATCGGGGTTCGCAAGGTAACAGATCGCTGCGTTGCACCGCTGCGCCGCCGATGCGAGCGCATCGAGATCGATCGTTCCGTCCTCGCAGTATGCGACGCTTTCGACCCGGCCGCCGTATCCGAGCACGTGATAGGCAAAGGTGGGGTAGGTTCCCGCCGCGGTCACCGCCGTCTCGCCTGGCTCGAGATAGCAGCGCACGACGAGGCCGAGTAATTCGTCGATTCCGCTGGTAATGAGAATATCGTCGAGTAGCGTCGCCCAGCGCTCGGCGAGCGCCCCTCGTAAGGCGTGCGAATCCGGATCGCCGTACCACGCGAGGTGCGGCAACTCCGCGCTCATCGCGGCGATCGCGCGCGGCGACGGACCGAACGCGCTCTCGTTCGCACCGAGTCGGAGCATCGAATCGAGCCCTCGTTCGCGCATGATGCGCTCGGGCCCGATAAAGGGCTCGCCCGCCGAGATCGCCTTGATCGTTGAGTTCGGCCGAATCACGCGGTGGGAGGTCCTCCATGAGCGTAGCGATAGATGTCGACCCGCTCCCCAACCGCGAGCGTCTCGATCTCTTCACCGAGGGCGAGGTAGCCGTCCGAACGGGCGGCAAGGCTCGTCATCGACGAACGTAGGGTGAGAGGTTGTGCTACGAGGCCGTCGGGCCCTTGCTGGAGCGCGACCGGAAGGTACCAGGTCCACCCTCGGCGCTTGCGCACCGGAGCCTCCAGACGCGCCGAGAAGGGTACCGCGCTCCTCTCCACACCGCAGAGCCGCGCGAGAATCGGGCCGCCGACCGCATCGAGGATCAGGAGCGAGGAGCTCGGGTTGCCGGGGAGGCCCAGAATCGGGATCTCGCCGACCGCCCCCAGGAGCGTCGGCTTCCCTGGCTTTACCTTGAGGCCGTGGACGATCGTGCCGGGCGCTCCGAGCGCCGCGACCGCCGCGGGGGTCTCATCGCGTTCGCCGACCGAGGAGCCTCCGCTCACGACAATCGCATCGAACTCCACAACCGCAGCTCTCAGCGCGGCGAGCAATTCGCCGGGGGCATCCCCGATGCTCGGGAGGTGAATCGCCTCGGCGCCCATCGCTCGGAGCGCTCCGGCGATCGCGTACCGGTTAGAGTCGCGGATCTGCCATGCTTCGGGGCGGCGATCGACGGCAACGAGTTCGTCCCCGCTGGAGAGCACGGCGATGCGAGGCCGACGAAAGACCTCCACTCGCGCGTACCCGAGCGTTGCCAGCACCGAGAGTTCGGGTGCGGCGATCCGTCGACCGGGGTGGAGCAGGATCTCTCCGGCGAGGAGATCGCTGCCGGGCGGGGTCACCGCATCGCCGCATTCAAGAGCCCCGCACTCCAGTTCGTCGCCCCGCACGAGGGCCTCCTCAATCGGCAGCACGGCGTCGCAGCCGGCGGGAAGCACGCCCCCCGTGGGGATGCGGACCGCCTCGCCGGCCCGGACGCGGTCGGAGAACGGGCGCCCCATCTCCACCGCACCGACGATGCGTAGCCGACCGGGCGCGCTCGCCGCCGCTAGCGCAAAGCCATCCATTGAGGAACGCGCGACCGGCGGGATCGCCGCCTCGCTCCGTACCTCGACCGCCAGGACGCGCCCCAGCGCCGCGTCGAGTTCGACGCTCTCACAAAGCGGTTGCCGCAGCGATGCGCGCTCGAAAAAAACCTCCAGTGCGCGTCCCGGCGCGAGGAGTCGCGATTCATCGAAGCCAACCGCGCGGAGTTCCATGCTCGATATTACTCTCTGTCGTCGCGATCCCGACCGCATCCGTCGTTCCGCAATTCGGCGCGGTAGCGATCCGTCGTTCGTCGACGAGATTCTTCGTCTCGACGAACGGTACCGCTTCGCCCTGACCGATCTCGAAACGAGAAAGGCTGAGAAAAATCGCCTCAGCGCCGAGATTGCAAAGGCGAGCGACCGAGCGGCGACGGCATCGAGCCTCCGCCCGCAGATCGCCGCACTCGACGCTGAGATTGCGTCGCTCGACGCTTTGGCGAAATCGCTCGCTCCCGATACGCCCGAATCTCCACTACGCGAATTGTTAGTGCAGTCCCCGAACCTCGTCGACGAGAGCACCCCGGATGGAGCGGATGCATCGGCGAACGTGGTGCTACGCACGTGGGGGACGCCGCGCAATTTCACGTTCGCGCCGCGTCCTCATTGGGAGATTGGTGAAAAGCTCGGCGTGCTCGATTTCGAACGTGCGGCAAAACTCTCGGGGAGCCGCTTTGCGGTGTTGCGCGGGCTCGGAGCGCGGCTCTCGCGAGCGCTCGCGCAATTCTTTCTCGACCGCGCAGCCGAGCGTGGATACGTTGAAATTGCGCCACCCTATCTCGTAACGCAACAAACGATGTGGCGCACCGGTCAACTCACGAAATTCTCCGACGCGATGTTCGCCGATCTCGACGCCGGGCTCTATCTGATTCCAACCGCCGAAGTCCCGCTCACCGCGCTCCACGGCGATGAAATCCTCGACGGCACTTCGCTGCCGATTCGCTATGCAGCGTATTCGTCGTGCTTTCGCAAGGAGGCCGGCGCGGCGGGGAAAGACACGCGCGGACTGATTCGCCAACATCAGTTCGAAAAAGTCGAACTCGTCCGTCTCGAACGCCCCGAGGATTCCTTCGCCGCGCTCGAAGCGATGACCGCCGATGCTGCAGCACTCCTCGAGGAACTCGGGCTCCCCTATCGCGTGCTCTCGCTCTGCGCGGGCGATCTGGGTTTCAATGCCGCGAAAACCTACGATCTCGAAGTCTGGCTTCCCAGCAGCAATGAGTATCGCGAGATTAGTTCCTGTTCGGACTGCACCGATTTTCAAGCACGTCGCTCGCAGATTCGTTGGCGTCGCGACGCAAAAGCGAGACCCGAACTCGTCCACACGCTCAACGGATCGGGGCTTGCGATAGGGCGCACGCTCCTCGCAGTGCTCGAGAACTATCAGCAAGAAGACGGCAGCGTCATCGTACCGGAGGCGTTGCGCCGCTACGTCGGCGCCGATCGCATTACCGCCGCCGAGTAGCCGCCACTCTGTCAGCCCGAGTAGCCGCCCCTTCGACTCGCTCCGCTCGCTCAGGACAAGCTCGGCGGCGTATCGAGGGCGAGGCGCGAACGCGGCGCCGCCTCGATACGGTTGCGGAGTTTACCCCGAGCCCGTCGAGGGGCGCCTACTCGGCGTGACACACTCGATCGACGCGCCGCGCCGTTAGCGGCTACGGCGCCGTTACGTTTTCGCTAATTCCGCGGCGAGCCGCTCGACATACGGAGACGTCGTTCGAGGCGACGCTCCGAGCGGACGAACGCTTTCGATGCTGATTCGAGTGCGCGGGCCGTCGATCGTTTCGAAACGCACGACGATACGCTCTCCGTCGACGAGGCCAATCGAACCCTCCAACAGATCGCTCTCATCGCGCGTAATTCGCGCGCCCAAGATCTCGCTCATCGCCCGGCGCGTGCGATCGAGATGCTTCGCAACCTCACCATCGCAATCGAGGCGACGATAGGGCCGGAGGCGAGCATCGCGCAACGGCGCGTCGAGGCCGAGCCACCGTAACAGAAAGCTCATCGGATGGCGATCAGTGCGACCGCAACTCCGGCGCAGGCGAGGAGGAGTAACGTTGCGGCTGCGAGCCAACTCGCCCGCCGCCGCGAAAACGCATACGTATATACCGCCTTGAGTACGTTGTTTGATGACGCCGCGATCAAGATTGCAGCGGCGGCGGGTGCGAGCGCGATGGTAGCGGTATGGTGCTGCGCGACGCTCAATACGAACGGATCGACATCGGTGACGCCGACGACTGCGGCGAGCGCAAAGAGCCCGACCTGCCCCGCTGCAGCCTGCACCCACGTCGTCAGCAACGATATCACCACGAAGAGCGCGGCAAAGATCAATGCCGTCGTGAGTTGCAGCGGATTACCGGGATAGCTTGCGACGTTTTGTTTTTTCTTGCCTTTCAATCCGTCGCCGAAGCGAACGATGAGGGCGGCAAAAATTGCACCGACGATCGCGAGTGCGATGAACGATGGAGCGAGCCGCTCCGCGAGCGCGATATTAAATACGGCGACGACGGCGAGTATGCGCAAGTACATAATCGCGCTCGCCGCGACGATACCGCCCGAAAGGTCGCCGGTAAAACCAGTCTCTGCGGCGACGCGTGCGAGTGCGACGGTCGCCGCGGTCGACGAATACATTCCGCCGAGCAACGCTGGAATGAGCGTGCCGTCGCGAAACTTCACGTACCGTTGGACGAGATAACTCGCATAGGAGAGCGTCGATACCGCGACGACGGCGAGCCAAATATTGAATGGGAGAATGCCCGTTCCGGGGATCGCGGGAAGGCCGTGCAACAACGGCAGAATCACGCCGGAAAGCACGAGGAATTTTGCGGCCGTCACCATCTCGGTATGTCCGAATCTTCCCGCCAGTTCGCGCAGCGTCGTTCTCGCCGAGAGCAGGAGTGCCGCGATGACGATCGTGGCAATGGGTAGCCAGGGCGGCAAAGCAAATGCCGCCGGGCCGAGCAGATAGGCGAGCAGTGCCGCCGCTGGAATGACGTAGAGTCCGTCCGAGCCGGGGCTCTCGTCGGCAGTTCGCAATCGTTCGCGGATGCCGGCGAAGGCCCACGCTCCGACGACGAAGAGCCCGGCGATCGTCAGCGAGAGATGCTGCGGGTCGAGCAGATAGAGCACCGCACCGGCGAGCGCGAGCAGCGGATAGGTGCGAATGCCTCCGGGGCGCTGCGGGATCGTATCGCCGTAAAATTCTTCGTAGGCGAGCCCGAAAAAAAGCGAGAGCCCGAGCACGAGGCCCAGGTGTAACGCCAGCCAACCATCGGAGAAGGACGTTAACGAAACGGGCATGGCGCAGGAGTGCGCTCCCGCAACGGGCGCACCCTCTTGTTTTTTCCCTTCAAACCTGATAACGTTGCCGCCATGTTCGCACCGGCGTATCTTATCGGCAGCTATCAATACCGTTCCGCATCGGAATCGGTCGAGCCGCCTATACCCGTCGAACCCTAACAGCCACACAGACGAGTACAGCCGCCTCACCGATCCACCGGTGAGGCGGCTTTCTTTTTTTCACCCATCACCACGTAACGAGGACACGATGATGAGAACGCTCCCCCCGATCGAGTGCTTCCGCAATGAAGTCGAACGCACGATTCACGCTCACGGCATTCTGCTCGAAAATCCCTACACGCAATGGTTTGCACTCGGCGAGGCGAGCGATGCACAACTGCGTGCCTTCACGGTGCAGTTCTCCGTTTTCAGCCATCTCTTCGTCGAGGCGCAGCTCCGTAAATGCATCAACGCCCCCGACATCGGCGCCTATCGCTCGGGGAAGCAAATCCTCATGAACGAACTCGGCGTCAGCTTTAGCCGTGACGGGTCGGTCGATGGTGGGACTTTTCGCTTCCACGGTGCGCATTACGAGTGGCTCGTCGATTTTGCCGAGCATCTCGGGCTGCAGTGGCACGAACTCGGCAAGCGTCGTTTGGGAACGCCGAGCACGCTGCGTTTCTGCGACGAACTGAACGAATGGTATGGATCGGAGGATATCTCGACCGCGCTCGGCGCGTCGTATGCGATCGAACACTGGGCGAACGCCGGCTTCTGGAAAGCGCTCATCGCGGGGTTGCGAAAGATTCGGGCGCAGCGCCGCCCCGATCTCCCACTGGGGTTCTGGACCTGGCACGACCAACTCGAGGAATTGCACGCGCAGCACACCGAGGACGAACTCAGCGTTGCCTACTCGCGGAGCTGTTTTATTCCCGAACGCTTTATCGCCGGAGGGCTCGCAATGCTCGATGCCGTCGCGATCTTCTGGGAAGGGCTCGCTTCGCAGATTCGAGAGGATGAAGGTGAAGGGCTTCGCTATGCGGTTTGAGCGAGCCCGAGCGCGCTACCGGCGAACGTAGCGCCAGGGTTTCGGCTGCACCGGGGAGATCGTGGCGGTATTCTTCAACGCGCGCCACGCCTTCTCGGGGGCGGCCGGGAGGCGATTCATATGCCGGAGGAAGAGCGACATTTGCCAGAGTTGCCTCTCACTCAATTGTGCGCCGAAGGCCGGCATCCCAGTGAAACGGATGCCATGCTTGAGTTTCCAGAAGGTGACGCCGAGCGGGTCGTCCTCAACGCCGTGCAGCCCCAACTGTGGCGCCCGCTGGTAGAGCCCCTCCGCAATCGCGCTCGCCTTTCCGTCGGCGGCACCGTGACAGACGGCACAGTCGGCGCCGTACAGTTTTATACCGGCGATCAGGTTGGCATCGGTCATGGGAACGGGGCTCGTACCGGTCGGAGCCTCCCGGCGTAAGGTCGCGTGGAGCGAGGTTCGCGCCGCCCACGCCTCGCCCGGGAGCAATGGCCCATCGGCGTTCGCCGGAATCAAGCCGTTGGCAATCACGATATATGCGGCCAAGGCAGCGCCCACAACAGTAAAGAGGATTCCGAAAAGAAAACCTTTCATCACCCGGATATGCTTTGCTCGCACCCATCGACACTCCCGCCCTTCCTCGATGCGCGGAGCGTAAAATTCTTCTCGAAACGTTCTCACGCGTAGGGCAAAGTTCGAAATGGTGTTTGGAGGATCGCAGTATCGCTTGCTCTGCCCTACGTGCGGGCTTCAAACGATCGACGACGGAAGCGTGACGCGTTGCTCCGTCGAGCACCGCCCAAGTCTTCTGCGCACCGAGTACGAGGAGCGAACCTTTCGCATCGATCGCTCGACCGAAGGAATGTTGCGTTACCGGGATTGGCTACCGATTCGCGAGCCGGTCGAGACGAATGTCGGTACCGTCATCCTTCAGAGTGCGGCGCTCAACGCGCACCTCCAGACCCCCAACCTTCGCCTCGCCTTCAACGGCTTCTGGCCGGAGCGCGGCGCGCGCCTACCGAGTGGTACGTTTAAAGACATCGAAGCGATCGCCATCCTCGGGCGTTTCCCCCGCGACGGCCGTACGCTCGTCGCAGCATCGGCCGGCAACACCGCGGTTGCGTTAGCGAGCGCGGCGAGTACCTATGGGGTTCCCACGACGATCGTCGTTCCAGAATCCGCGCTCGCGCGGATTGCATTCGCTCGGCCACTACGTGAGAACGTTCGCTTCATCGTCGTCTCCGGCGACGCGATCTACGACGATGCTATCACCGCCGCACGAGAGCTCGGACTTCGCGATGGCTATGTGTTCGAAGGCGGCGCGCGTAACGTCGCACGGCGCGACGGTATCGGGACGACGATGTTGGCTTTTATGGAGACGGTCGGTGCGCTACCAGAGTATTTCGTGCAGGCCGTCGGCAGTGGGAGCGGCGCGATCGCCGCGCACGAGGCCGCACGGCGCGCGATTGCGTCGGGTGAGTTTGGGAGCCGCTATCCGCACCTCGTTCTCGTTCAAAACGCACCCTTCGCACCGATCTTCCACGCGTGGGCCGCGCGCAGTCACGCGGTCGAGGCGGCGCATCGCCCCGACTCCGCGCATCTCGCGGGAGCGGAGATTTCGGCAGCCGTTCTCGGATCGCTCGCGCCGCCGTACGAGCCCGACGGGGGATTGCTTGACGCACTCACCGAGAGCGCCGGCGACGTCACCGCAGTCGAGAACGCCGCCGCACGTGCCGCCTCGACACTCTTCGAAGAGCTCGAGGGTATCGACCTCGAGCCAGCGGCGGCGGTCGCCCTCGCCGGCTTGATCGAGCGCATAGAAAGCGGCTCGATTCCGCGCGACGCGAGTATCGCACTTCATATCACGGGCGCCGGGCGGCGCCGCCTCGAGCCGGCTCGCCGCATCACGCCAAAGATCGCAGCGCGCATCGCCGCGGACCCTACCCGACGGTAGCTTCGAGCAGGCCTTCGCCGACGCGCCTGGGAACGCGGGAAAATTCCATGCAATCTATCGATTTTCGCGACCTCGGCCTTCTTCCGGAGCTTACGGAGACCGTCGCCGCCCTTGGCTATGAAGAGCCGACCGCAATCCAACGCG
>JABEUX010000051.1 GCA_013044185.1 Vulcanimicrobiota bacterium
ACGGCTTGGTCACCATCGATTTTCCGAATGTCGGCGAGAAAATGCTGATGCTCAAGTACGCTCCGCTCGAACGTGTCTGAAGCGAGCGCAGCGCTGCGCGTCGGCATCGCCGGCATCGCCGGCCGGCTCGGCCGCGTTGCCGCCGATGCGGTCGTCGAGGCGAAAGATCTCGAACTCGTGGGAGGCGTGGTCAGCGAACGGACGCCGCTCGATGAGGCATCCTACGTTCGTTCGCTCGACGACTTGCTGGCACGGGCGGGGATCGACGTGCTGCTCGATGTAGCAACGCAACCCGGAAGCGAGCGCTGGACGCGCGATGCCGTCGCGCACGGCATTCCCGTCGTCAGCGGAAGCAGCGGTTGGAGCGAGGCGACGCTCGATGAAATCGGGGGCGTCGCCGAAAAACTTCGCGTTCCGGCGCTCTTCGTTCCCAACTTCGCTATCGGCGCGGTGGTGATGATGCGTGTCGCCGCCGAGATTGCGCGGACGTTTCCGCGCGCTGAAATCGTCGAGATGCATCACGATGCAAAGCGCGACTCCCCCTCGGGTACGGCGAAGGTGACGGCAAAAAAAATGGAGGCGGCCGGGGCAGCACCGGTCGTCATTCATAGTGTGCGCCTCCCCGGACTCGTCGCACACCAAGAGATCATCTTTGGAAGTCGCGGAGAGATGCTCACCTTGCGCCACGATTCACTCTCGCGAGAATCCTTCGCCGCCGGTATCATTGCAGCGTTGCGCGGCGTTCGCCGTCTCCCACCGGGGCTGCACGTCGGCCTCGAACTCGTCCTGTGAGCGCGCTTCGCGTCGGCATCGTCGGGGCGACCGGCGCCGTCGGCGAGACATTGTTGCGCGTCCTCGAAGAGCGCAACGTTCCACTCGCGCACGTCGCCGCTTTCGGCTCGCGGGGGCGGAGTGCGGCGGTTCGCTACGGGGGCGAGCTTCTCGACGTGCACGCGACGACCGGTGAAGCGCTCGCCGATCGCGACGTGGTGTTTTTCGCCGGAGGCGAATCGCTCGGCGAATCGTTCGTCACCGATCTCGCCGCGCGCGGCATCTATTGCATCGATAACAACGCAACGTTTCGGTTACACGACGATATTCCGTTGATCGTTCCGGAGATCAACGCGGCAACGCTCGAACGTCGGCACCACATTTTACCGGTCGGCAACTGCACCGCAATTTTACTCGCACTCGCGCTCGCGCCGATTCGCGAGGTTGCCGGCCTGCGCGAGGTCGTCGTTTCGACCTACCAGGCCGCGAGCGGAGCGGGGCGCGCCGGGCTCGATGAGCTCGATAACGCGCAGCGCGCACTCGCTTTGGGCGAGCCCGAAGATCCCGCGCGGGTTTTTCCGGCGCCGCTCGCGCGCAACGTCGTCCCGCAGATCGGGAGCTTCGATGCGGAGGGCTGGAGCGGTGAAGAGCGCAAGGTCGCAGCGGAGACCCAAAAGATGCTCGGCCTACCCGGCCTGCACGTGAGTGCGACCTGCGTGCGCGTGCCGGTCCGTACCGCGCATGCCGAATCGATCCTCGTCCGAACGGAGCGCCCGACCGATATTCCAACGCTACGGGGCGCCTTCGAACGCGCGCCCGGCATACGCTTCCACGCCGAGGGTATCGTTACGCCGAGAGAGGTCGAGGGACGCGACGAGGTGCATGTTGCGCGGCTGCGCGCCGATGGAGCGGAGGGGACGCGTTTCGCGCTCTGGTGTACGGGCGATCAGTTACGCAAGGGTGCGGCGACGAATGCGGTGCAGTTGTTAGAACTCTTGCTCGCACGAGGATTTCTCGGATGAGCGCGCCGCCGCGCATCGCCGTCATGAAATTCGGCGGCACGTCGGTCGCGACGCCCGAACAGCGCGTCCACGTCGTCGCGCGCGTTCGCGATGCGATGGCGGCGGGCTTCGCCCCGGTTCTCGTCGTCTCGGCGATGGGGCGCGCGCCGGCACCCTACTCCACCGACGCACTGCTCGCGCTCCTCGATGGTGAGAGTGCGACCCCCGAGAGCGATCTGCTGCTCGCCTGCGGTGAAAATATCGCCGCCGCGGTGGTCGCGAAGCACCTTCGCGATAACGGCATCGTTGCGCGCGCATTTACGGGGCGCGAGGCAGGTATCCTCACTGACGCGCGCTACGGCAACGCACGGATCGCTGCCGTCGATCCGACGGTGTTGTTGGGAGCGATCGAGGCGGCGTACGTTCCCATCGTTACGGGGTTTCAAGGAGCGAGTGCGGAGGGTTCCACGACGACGTTAGGGCGCGGGGGAAGCGACCTGACCGCCGTTGCAATCGGCGATGCACTCGACGCCGAACGCATCGATATCTATACCGACGTCAGCGGTGCGATGACCGCCGATCCGCGTCGCATCGAACGGGCACGGACGATCGCGCGAGCTTCGCTGGAAGAGATGGCCGAACTCGCGAGCCACGGAGCGAAAGTGATGCACGCCGTCGCCGCGGAGTACGCGCGCGAACGCGAACGAACCTACGCTATTAAGGGCCTCACCAGCGATCGAGGAACTCTCGTCGTCGAGAGCATGCGACACGATGCGCCGGTGACCGGCGTCGCCGTTAGCGATCGGCTGACGTGGGTGCGCGTGATTCGCGGCGATATCGAATCCCCGAAGCGGCGCATGGAGGTCGAACTCGAAATGTTCTCTCGCGTCGCGCGCGCGGAGATCTCCATCGATCAGGTGGCGATCAATCAGTCCGGCGTCTCATTCGTCGTCGAAGGCGATCGTGGTACGGAATTGCGCGCCTTGCTCGGCGATCTCAATCTCGCCGTCCGCGTGCGCGAAGGCTGCGCAAAACTCTCCATCGTCGGTGCCGGCATGCGCGAATTGCCCGGCGTCGTCCTCCGCGTCGTCGAAGCACTGAGCGCCGAGAACGTCGAGGTGATTCACCTCACCGATAGCAACGTGACGATTTCGGTACTCGTCCCCGAACCGGATGCCGCCCGTGCCGAACGAGCGGTCTTCGATGCCTTCGAGCTCGCGGAGCAGAAAGTGATGAGCGGTGAAACTCGGTAGCATTCTCACGGCGATGATTACTCCGTTCGATAGCCGAGGTGCGCTCGATACGAACGAAGCGAAGCGTCTCGCGCGGTGGCTCGTCGATCGGGGAAACGATGGATTGGTCGTTGCAGGATCGACCGGCGAAGGGATGGCGCTCGACGAAGGCGAGCGTCTCGAACTCGTCGCCGCCGTGAAGGAGAGCGTTGGAGACGACGCATGCGTCATCGCCAATGCCGGTACCAACGAAACGCGCGGTTCGGTCGAGGCGGCGCGCGGCATGCAGGCCGCGGGTGCCGATGCGTTGCTTGCGGTCGTTCCGTACTACAACAAGCCGACGCAGAGCGGCTTGCTCGCGCATTTCGGGGCGATCGCCGAGGCGACCGATCTTCCGATTGCAATCTATAATATTCCCGGACGTACGGCGACCAACATGCTGCCGGCGACCTTGGTCGAACTCGCTCGCCGATATGCCAATATCGTCGGCGTGAAAGAGTCGAGCGGCGACCTCAAGCAATTCGCGACGATCCTGCGCGATCGCCCCGAGGGTTTTCAATTTCTCGTCGGTGACGATCACCTCTACCTCCCCGGGCTCGCACTCGGCGCCGACGGCATCGTCGGCGTTGCGACGCATCTCTGTTCGCGGGAGTTTCGTGCGATGCGGGATGCATTTCGTGCGGGGCGCGCGGAGGAGGCCGCGCGCATCCACGCC
>JABEUX010000052.1 GCA_013044185.1 Vulcanimicrobiota bacterium
ACGGATAGCCGCCGAGTGTCGCAGCGGCGCGCTCGGCTGCGTCGCCGATAAAGCGGCGTTCGCCGAGGCGCTCAACGCCTATCTCGCGCCGGTACGAGAGCGATACCGGCTCTTCCGGAGCGACCCCGGCGAAGTCGAACGGATTATCGCCGAAGGGACCGCTCGCACGCGCGCCGTCGCCGGTGAGGTTCTCGCCGACGTGAAACGAGCGATGAAGCTGCTCTAGCCTCGCTTATTCGGTATACGAACGATCCCAGAGCCAGCGGCGGGCCTTCTGCGGCTCTTTGCGAACGATCGAGAAGACGTACGCGATGACGGCGAGCGCGAAAAACAGAATCGCGGCGACGAAATCACCGGTTCGTAGTGTGCCGGGCACCTGAAATGCCGAGAGCCTGGAAAGGGCGAGAGCCACCGTCGCGAATGCAAAGAAGATCCATGTCTCGCGTAAAAACGGAGCGCTCCGTTCGGTGCGCAGCGAGATAGCGATCCACCCGAACGAGAGGAGCACCTGAAGGAAGATCACGGCGTCTCGCCACGAGTATTGCGCCGCGCCCAGGGATATCCGCCGAAGCGTTGCGGCTCGTGACGCAGCAGCGATAGCCCCAGAAAAACGAGTGCCGGGAGAATCTCGACGATCTTCCACGTCCATCCGTCCGGTAGCGCGCGGTCGACGACGAAAATACCGCGCGCGAGAATGAAGAGTATGCACCAGAGCAAGGCGAGCCGGAGCATCGCCTGCGACGAAGTCGTCCGTATCAGCATGCTCGCGAGCATAAGGGCGAGGGCGAGAGCGAGGAGATTGACGCCGTCGAACAACTGCGTGCTACGCCTTGAAACTCGGCAGCGCCGCTTTGATCTGTGCGAGCGCGTAATCGATATCTTCGAGTGAAGCGGCGTAGCTAAAGCGGAGGTAGCCTTCGCCGGCTTTGCCGAACGCGGCCCCGCCGGTTAACGCGACGCCTGCGTTTTCGAGCAGATAGGTCGCGAGTTTGCGGTCGTCGTGCGTGATCTGCTGCACGTTGGCAAAGGCGTAGAACGCGCCCTCGGGCATCTTGCACGAGAAGCCGGGAATCTCGTTGAGCCCGGCGACGATTTTATCGCGTCGTCTGCGAAACATCTCGTTCATCTCGTGGACCGGCTCTTCGGGCCCGGTGAGCGCGGCGATGCCCGCCATCTGTACGAACGTCGTCACGCAGCTAAAGGTGTTGTTGTTGAAGAGCGTCGTCGCGTTGATAATTTTCTCGGGGCCGACGGCGTAGCCGAGGCGCCATCCCGTCATCGCGTAGGCTTTCGAGAAGCCGTCGAGGATAACGGTGCGCTCGCGCATTCCCGGCAGCGTTGCAATCGAGAGATACGGCGAATCGAGGTAGAAGTTCCGCGAATAGATCTCGTCGGCGATGACGAGGATGTCGTGTCGAATCGCGATCTCGGCGATGCGCTCCAAATCGCCGCGGGTGAGGACGCCGCCGGTCGGATTGTGCGGTGAGTTAATCAGCAGTACTTTCGTGTTGTCGCTCGCACGCCGTTCGAGTTCGTCGAGATCCATGCGCCAATTGCGCGCTTCTTGCAGCGGAATCGCGACGACCTTCGCTTCGAGATAGCTCGCCGCCGATGCGTAGGCGGGGTACGCGGGATCGAAATACATAAATTCGTCGCCGGGATCGAGCAACGCCGAGAGCAGGTTCCACACGATCGGTTTGAGCCCGGGGCCGATGGTGACGTTCGCCGGCGTATATGCCGGCGTGAGCCCGCGGAAACGCGAAACGAAGTCGGCGATGCATTCGCGTAATTCCATCACGCCCGCCGAGGGCGAGTAATGCGTGTGCCCGGCGTTTAACGCTTCGGTCGCCGCGCGCTTGATATGTTCGGGCGTGTCGAAGTCGGGTTCGCCGATCTCCATATGGACGACGCGTTTTCCGGTCGCTTCAATTTCGCGCGCTCGCGCGAGGACCTGGAATGCATTTTCGGCACCGAGACGGCCGAGGGCTTTAGCGGTGCGCTGTTCTTTCGAGGCAATCATCGTTAAACGGAGATCCTTTCTGCACGGCGAAGCTACGCGGCGTCATGCGCACCCTTGCGGAAATCTTCGCTCCGGGATCGCCGACGTTACCCGAGGGGCTTCGAACGCTCGACGTTTCGCCCGAACGTGAGTTGGAACCTGGGATGACGGTGCGCGCGGCCTTCACTTTTACCAACCATGGCGGCGCCCCGGCGACCGGGGTACGCGTGCGCCTGAACCATCCCGAGGGGCTCGTCTATCTCGTGGGCTCCGGGACGCTCGACGGGGCGCTTCTCGACGACGAGCAGAGCACCACGCCGTTGCTCGCTCCGGCCGGAGCGGCGATCGGCGACGTTGCGCCCGGGCAGCGCCGACGCATCGAACTCTGCTATAGCGTTGCCGGTGCGATCGAGAACGGGAGCACCGTCGAGATTCAGGCGGCGGTCGCCAGCTTCGAACTCGAGCCCGTCGGCTCGAACGTCGTTCGCCTCATCGCGCGTAGTAAACCCAATCTTCGTAATCCGGGTAGCGGCGCGATCCTCGAATCGCGCGGCGACGCCCTCCCCGGCGGCGAGGCGCTCGTGACCGTGCGCGTCCACAATGCGGGCGAATCGAGCGCGCACGATGTCGTCGTTCTCGCGCCGATTCCCGAGAAAACGCAGTACGTGCCGGGTTCGGTCCGCATCAATGGGCGCGAGCTCGAAGGGGAGCTCGGGATCGCCTTCGACCGTCTCTACGCTCCCGTCGTTGCACGAACGCTCGGCTCGGGCGCGACCGCGACCCTGCAGTATCGCGTGCGGATCGACGCGCCGCTCCCTGATGCGACGACGATTCTTCTCAAGGCGCGTATTGCGTCGCAAGAGAGCCTCGCTTTCGATCTTCCCGAGAGCTCGCTCACCGTTACCGCCGCACCGGAGTTCTCCGGCGAACGGAACGCGCTGCGCGTCGAACCGTCGACGGGGGAGCTTCTCCCCGGCCAACGCTTGCGGGTTTCGATCTCGCTCCAAAACGATGGGAACGCGCGCGCCGAGCGCGTCGACCTCACCATAACGGTCGATCCCGCGCTCAAGGTCGTTCGCGCGAGCGCTCATCTCGATGGCGCGCCGCTGCGCGAACGCAAGCGCGAAAACCTGCGCTTCGAGATCGGTACGCTCGATGCCGGCGAATCGGCGGAGTTCGCGGTGGAGTTCGTGCTTGCCTCACCGCAAACGCCCGGTAAGGAGCTCTCCGTCGGCGCGCGCGTTTCATGGGAGCCCTCCGCTGCGCTCGGCGAGCGGTATTTCGAACGGCGGCTCACCATCGTTTCACGTCCGAATTTCGTACCGCGTCGGAATCGGCTCGCGCGAATCGGTACGGGGCTGGTGCGCCCCGGCGAGAGCGTCGAAGGCGAGATTTCGATTGCGAACACCGGATCGGCGACCGCACACGATGCCGCGCTGCTCTTCGCGTACGATCCCGAGTTCGAGAGCCTCGAAGTTTTCGAGAACGAAACGCCACGTGCGCTCGTCGACCGCCGACTCGAACTCGGCGTTCTCGAAGCTTTTACCGCGCGCACGCTCCGCGTGCGCGCACGCCTACAGAGCCCGCTTCGCGATCGGACCGAGGCTTCGTTGCGCGTCACCCTCACTTCACAAGAGAGCGAGGAGCGTTCGCTCGGAGAACTTCGCTGGACGGTCGATTCGCATCCACTCTTCTCGCCCGAGCGCTCGCGCCTCGAGCGACCTGATGGTGAAGCTCTCCGTCCGAATCGCGTCGCCGAGGTGACGCTCCACCTCGAAAACGTCGGCAGCGATACGGCGCAGAATGTCGGCGTTCGCCTCTTTCTGGCGCCGGAGGCACGGATCGAGAGCGTCGAGGGGGCGACCCGCGCAAACTCCGCCGTGCTCGTCGGTGAGATCGCCGCGGGAGCGAGCGCGGAGGTACGAGTCGGCATACGATTGCTTCGCAGCCTCGCTCGCGAATTTCCACTGACGCTCGATGCCGTTGTGACCGCCGACGCTATGGTTCCGGTGCAGCTCGAACGGCTGACCATTGCGACGACCGCGCAACCCGAATTTACGGAAGGAACGTTGCGCAGCGATCCCAGCGAAAGTATCGGAGCCGGCGAGAGCATCGATTGGACGTTGCGCTTACGCAATAGCGGCGACGGCACCGCGCGCCGTGTCGAAATCGCGATCGAGCAGCCGCAAATAGTAATCTACGTACCGAACTCCACGACCGTGAATGGCGTCTCGGTTCGCGATGTCGGCACGCTGCCGCCCTTTGCCGCAGGGCGTGGTATCGTGTTTACTGCAGTAGAACCGGGCGTCGAGGCCCTCATTCGCTGGCGCGACGTCGCGCACAATCAGTTGCAACTCGGCGAGCGTATCGTACGGAAGGCCCGCGTCTCCTACGACGGCGAGCGCAGTGACGAGATCCTCTCCGGCGAGCTACAAGTGCGCGCGACGCCGCTGCTCGCGGGCTCGATTGCGGGGCTCCCCTTCGGCCTCGACGGCATCGTCGGTAGCGGGCTCGGAGAACGCCCCACGGTGGAGGGAGCGCGGCATGTGGAGTTGCCTCCGTTGCTCCCGATCGTGCGTACCAACGAGACCGTCGAAGCCGTTGAGGAGACGCCGGGGATCGTGCTTCCCGCACTCAACGGCACGGCGGGTTCCCGTTCGCAGGTCGGCACGCTCGTCGTGTTGAGCGCCGAGCGCCTCGCGCAGATTGAACGACAACTCGGTGAGAGTCGTCCCGGAAAAATGGTGGGGCACCTCTTCGCATTGCGCGCGTTGCTCCCGGATGCCATCGGTTCCGCGCACCTGCCATCGCTCGACCTGCTGCGCGCTGGTTTGCACGAGTCGCTCGATCGACTCTTTATTAAACTGCGCATCGCACATTACGCGATGGTCGAGCGCGAACTCGAGACGCCGACGCTGCGGTCGTCGATCGAAGGCGCGCTCGGCGACGCCGTTTTGGCACGCGGAGAGCCGATGCTACCGACGGGGCAGGTTGCGTTACTGATCGGGCATTTCGACGGCGACGAATTGCGTGCGTTGCTGGATCGGCTGCCCGAAGCGCCGCTTGCGAGCGCACTCCCGTGGTTCGCTCTCGCGCATCTCCTGCCCGACGAACGCGTGCCCGTCGCACGCTATCGCTCGGCACTCTGCGCCGCGCTCGGCTCGCTCCTTGCGTGCGACCCCTCGGAATTTCTCGATCGTCTAACCCGCAGCACCGACGAGGGGCTCGATGCCGCGCTCGCCGGCGTACGCGAAAGCCTCGCGAGTTTGCTCGTCCGATGAGCTTCGGGGTTGCCATCCTTGCGCTCTTTATCCTCGGTGCCGCCATCATGCTCGCCGCACGTTTCCTGCCGCGCGCCGAACGAACCGCAGAGCGCGTACCCGCAGCGACGGTGATGCCGCCCGAAGCGTTGCAGCCCTTAACGACGGTCGGCGAACCGGCGTGGGGGGAACGAGAGGCGGCGGAGTTTGCGATGCTGCCCGAAGCCGCGCGCTGCGATATCCTCTTTTCGATTGAAGAGCGGAACGACGAGCGTAGTGCAGCATTGTTGGCGTACGCGTTAACCGATCCAAGCGAGGTGGTCGCGACCGCCGCCGCCCACGCCTTGATCGCGCGTGGCGAGAGCGAATTGGTCGAACGGTACCTTGGCGAGCGCGACGACCAACGGCGATCTGCAATGGCACGAACGTTGCGCGCGCTCTTTCCCGGATTCGCGGTTGCCGAACCGCTGGGGCGGCGGATCGAGGTTACGACCGAGAGGGTGCATAACGCGACTGGTGAGGCGCGGCCGCCCGGAGCACGAACGGTCTTGATCCTTGATCTTGCACATCTTCGTCTACGCGAGGAGCTGCGTACGATCGAACGGGCGGATAGCGGCGGCATGTTGCGCCATCTCATCGCTCTGAAGCGGCTGCTGCCGGAGAGAGCGATAGGGGCGCCTCCGGCGCTCGATGCCGCGCTACGCGAAGCGCGCGAGGCGATGAACGCGCCGATCGCGCGCCTGGTGATGACGTTACATCGGCCGCGCCCGGTCGTTTCGAGCAAAGATATCGAAGACGGCGCCGGGCGGATCGCGTTGCGTTCGTTGCTCGATGCCTTACTCACGACGCCCGCGGGGGTAGAGTTGCCGACGGCGACGGGAAGCGTCTGCCTCCTCGCCGGGAGCGTCGACATCGACGAACTCGCGTCGGCGCGTGCGCGCCTTGAAAACGAGCCGATCGGCGCGGCGCTTCCCTGGGTCATCAACGCATTGTTACTGCCGACCTCGCTCCTCGCCCACGGCGACGAGTACGATATTCTCTCGCGTTATCGCACGCGCGCAGCCGAGAGCCTCTCCCTGCTGTGCGAGCTTCCCGTCGCTGAATTCCACCGCGTTATTGCGACGCATAGCGACCGCGTGCTCGATGCGCTGCTCGATGACGCGCTCGCCGAACTGGCGAAGATTGACGCTATACCTTCAAGCGGAAGTAACGGATCATAATTTTCCGCGCTATCGGCGCGGCAACGTTCGCACCATAGCCGCCGCTGCGATCGACGTAAACGGCGATGACGAGTTTCGGGTGTTTCAAGGGAGCCCAGCAAACAAACCAGGTCGTATTCGGGCCGTTTCCACCATCGGTCTCGACCGTACCCGTTTTGCCGGCAAACGGGAAGCCGGGAATTGCAAGGCCGTACGCCGTGCCGACCGCGGAGGTTACCTGCGCCATTCCGGCGCGAACCGCCGCAAGGGATTTCGGAGTAACCGGAACGTGCCGGATGATCGCCGGAGGGAAAACTTTTATCGTATGGCCGTCGGGAGTGAGGATGCGGGTGACGATGTGCGGGCGATAGAGCGTGCCGCCATTGACGACCGCCGAGGCGATGTTCGCGATCTGCAAGGGTGTCGCTTGCATCGCGCCTTGCCCGATACCGAGGAAACAGGCGTCGCTCGGCTCTTGCGGCAGGCCGTAGTTTTTCATCATCCACGCATTGGTCGGCCAATTTCCTTTACTTTCGCCGGGGAGATCGATGCCGCTGCGCGCGTCGATACCGTAAAGCAGTGCAAATTTTCGCAGGCGTTTGAGGCCGAGTCCCATCGAAAGCCGATAGAAATAGCCATCCGACGAAGCTGCGAGCGCCGGCACGAAGGTCGTGTAGCCGAGGCCGCCGGAGACGATATCCCGTGCGATGTATCCATCGCAGTTCCACTCGCCGTTGTCGTAGACGACTTGGTTACGGCGAATAACACCGACGGTGATTGCCGCGGAGCCGGTGACCATTTTGAAGGTCGATCCGGTCGGCGTCGCAGCTGCAATAGCTCGATTGAAGAGTGGTTGTGCGGGATCGGTGAGATAGAAAGAAATTTTTCGCGAACGATCGGGCGCGAAGTCGTTGGGGTTATAATCGGGGTAGCTCGACATCGCGAGAATGCGGCCGGTCCAAGGATCCTCGACGACGACGGCTCCCGAAACGGATTCCCCGCGCTGCACGCGCTGCACGCCGTGCGCGAGTGCGCTCTCGACGATACGCTCTAACCGCAGGCTCACCGCGAGCTTCAAGGTGTCGCCCGGCACCGGAGCCTTGTCGGGCAATCGATCGCCGGGAACGACGTTTCCGGCGGCGTCCACCACCACGCGTTGCCCGCCGGGTCGGCCACGGAGATAGCGATCGTATTCGTATTCCAATCCGTCCTTTCCGACGACGGCATTTGGTGAATATCCGTACGGGCGTAGGCGTTTATATTCCGAGGCGGTGATGAGGCCGACGTAGCCCAACATCAGCGAACCGACGTTGTTATATGGATAGTCGCGCACCGCTTGTACTTCGATGTCGACGCCCGGTAGATCGGCGAGTAATTCCGAGAGGCGCGCGACGTCGGCGACCGAGAGATTGCGGGCGAGAACCACCGGCCCGTAGGGCTCGTAGGTCTGAACCTCGGCAAAATCGCGATAGTTGACTCCGCGATGGTGATAGAGGCGGTCTTCGAGTTTTGCAATTGGAAGGTGGATCGTCGTCGCGACGCTCTGCAATTCCGTATGAAGATTTTTGACAAGCGAGGGAACGAGTGCGACCACGAACGATGGGCGACTACGCACCATGACTTTTCCATGGCGGTCGACGATGAGGCCGCGCGGTGCGGCGACGCGAATGAGGCGAATTTGGTTTGCTTCGGCCTGCGCGCGGTATTCCGCTCCATGGACGATCTGAACGTCGACGAGTCTCACCAATAAAACTACGAAAATCAGTATCGCGAAGAGCGCAAAGCCGACCAATCGCCGGGCGGGGCGCTCGAAGCGTTGGCGAAGCCAAATGCCGGTATCTTTCATGCGCTATCGCGATGCCGGGCGCGATACCACCAGGCAAAGAGTCCCAAGCATATTGAATCGAGAATCGCCTGCCTGATCGCATCGTGAAAGTGCAGCGTACTCCAAGCAAACGGCGAGCCCGTCGCCCGCATGACCGCCCAAAAAACGGCATTGCGAACGAACGTCGCGACGAAAGCGAGTGCCGCATAGAGCAAAGGAGAGTCGCTGAAAAAACGCTGCGACAGTATCGCCGTTAGCACCGCCGCGGCGAGCGTTGCGAGCATCCACGATCCACCGGTCGTTCCCGAAAGCAGGTCTTCGCAGAGCCCCGCGATGAGGCCGAGAAATGCCGCGCGCTGCGGGCCGAGGCGTACCGAATACCACACGACGACGAGAAGCACCGCACTCGGCGGCACGGCGCCCCACCGAATGCGCGAAAGGAGGCTGGCTTGGAAAACCAGTGCGAGCAGCAATGCCAGCGTGACGTGCCACCACGCCGGATATCGATAGGGAGTCGCGGGCTCCCTACCGTGCAACGACGAGGAGTCGATCCAAGGCATTCAAGCGTACCGATGGTTGCAAAATGGCGGTTTGGTAGAGGCTGGAATCGTTGCGGTCGATCTTTACGATGCGCCCGATGGGAATACCGGCGCGAAAGGTGCGGCCATTTCCGGTGACGACGATCTCCCCTATGCGAAGCGGCGCGTCGAGCGTGACGTAATCGAGGCGAATGCTCTGCAGATTTCCGCGTGCGATGCCCCACCAGCGCCCGTTGCGAACGACGGCGGGAATGCGGCTCGAAAAATCGGTGGCGAGGAGCACCGTCGCTTCCAGCGGCGTGACTTGCGTGACGTGGCCGACGACGCCTCCGGGCGCAAGCACGCCGTCATCGCGGCGAACGCCGGCGAGCGAGCCGCGGTCGATGGTGATACTACGCGTCGCCCCCTCGGGTGGAAACCCGATGACGCGGGCCTCGATAGCGCGGGGATTTTGTTCGCGGAGCCTGCCGATACCGGCGATCGCGAGGGCGTCGGCGAGTTCCTGGTGGAGCCGTGCGTTGCGCTCGATCAGCGCTTCGTTCGAAGCGACGAGCGCCGCATTGCGCGCGCGCAGCGAAGGGAACGAGAGCACTGCGCTCGCGCCGCCGCCAATGGTATTGCCGATGCCGGCGACGAGGTTCTCCGAGCCTGCGATGAGGTAGGAGGCGGTGACGGCGATGGGGCTCGGTGCGCCGGCGCGCTGCGCGCGAATCTGAACGATGGCGAGTGCCGCCGCGGCGATAACGATCGCGAGAAGGACGAGCAGCTTTCGCTCGTCAGTGCGCATGTGCCGCGTCCGCCGTTTCGGGGCGATAGCCGTGCGCGCGGAGCGTACGAACGACGCGACCGAGCGGAAGCCCCATCACCGTGTAGAAGTCGCCCTCGATTCCGGCAACCAGTGCGGCGGCGCGCCCTTGAATGCCGTATCCGCCGGCCTTATCGAAGGGCTCTCCGCTCGCGATGTACTCGTCGATCTCATCGCGCCCGAGTTCGTGGAAACGCACGCGCGTCGATTCGCAAAATTCGATCGCGGCACCCCCACCGGGGAGCGCGATTGCGACTGCGGTGTGAACGACGTGTTCGCGCCCGGAGAGCGAGGCGAGCATCGCGCGCGCTTCGTTCTCGTCGCGGGGTTTATTGAGCGCCGTGCCGTCGCGATCCACCACCGTATCGGCTGCGAGCGTCGGACGGTCGAATGTGGGGCCGAGCTTGGCGACGACATCGCGAAGTTTTTCGCGCGCGTGACGCCGTGCGAGTTCGCGCGGCGTCAGCGCGGGGTTATCGGGCTCGCCGTAGTCGCTGGGCACGACCTCGACGTTCAATCCGAGCGATCGTAGCAATTCGAGGCGACGAGGTGAGGCACTCGCGAGGTAGATCCCGTTCATGTTTCGCATTCCGGCTGCCCGTAGAGGCGATGCGTGCGAATGTATTGCCAGACCGCCTCCGGAACGAGATAGCGAACGCTCCGTCCCTGTGCGAGCAGGGTGCGAATCAGCGTCGCCGACTCGGGAAGCGCGGGAAGATTGAGCGTTCCGACGCGTTGGCGCAGGTTCGTCGGCAGTGCGGCGATCACGCGAGCGAGAGCGTCGTCGGGCACGCCCGCACGCGGTGCGATAACGAAGCGCTCGAGGCCGGCGAGGACTTCGTCGAGCCGTACCCAGTTCGCGTTGACGAGCGAATCGGCGCCGATGACGAAAGTAAATGAGGCATCGGGATAACGCGCGCGCAATCGCGGCAACAGGTCTGCAGTGTATCCGGTCGCTTCGGGCTGAAGATCGCTATCGTCGAGTGCGAAACCACGATTGGTAGCGATCGATCCCAGGATCATCGCGGAGCGGTGCTGGGCGTCGGCGATCGCGCCGGAGCGGTAGTGCTGCTGCCTGGTGGGCAGAAAGAGCACCCGGTCAAGCCCTTCGCTCAAGCGTGCCGACTCCGCGACGAAGAGATGCGCGTTATGGATGGGGTCGAACGTTCCGCCAAAAATACCGAGTTTCATGAATACGTGAATTCGTACGTCCCGATCCGCACGCTATCGCCTTCGCGAACGCCGCGCGCCTGTAATTCTTTTTCAACGCCCATCTTCACCAACGCGCGTTCGAAACGCGCGAGCGCTTCGTCGGAATCGAAATTCGTGCGCTCGGCGAGCTGCTCGACGCGTTCGCCCGTCACGACGAAGGTGCCGTCATCTTCGCGGCTGATGGTAAAGGTTTCGCGCGTCGGCAGCGAGATCTGCGCGGGAGCAACGTCGATCGCTGCGGGTGCTGGGGCGAGCGAGAGCGCGCGCCACATCGCAGCGAGTAATTCGGGAACGCCCTGGTGCGTCGCCGCGCTGATGCCCATCGTTTCCGGGTCGCGTTCGCGCAATTCGGCGAAGCGTTCGCGCGCTTCGGGAAGATCGAGTTTTGTGACCGCGACGATCGTCGGCTTCTCTAAGAGCAAGGGATTCCAAGCGCGGAGCTCCGCTTCGATCGTCGCGCGATCGCCCGCCATCTCCTCGAGCGATTTCGCGCCGTCGAGGAGATGAACGAGGATGCGCGTGCGCTCGACGTGGCGCAAGAAACGGTCGCCGAGCCCGGCGCCTTCATGCGCGCCTTCGATGAGGCCGGGAACGTCGACGGCGACGAACGAGCGCTCGTCGTCGAGGCGTACGACGCCGAGCTGCGGCTCGATCGTCGTGAACGGATAGTCGGCGATCTTCGGACGCGCCGCAGTAATCACCGAGAGCAGCGTCGATTTTCCGGCGTTCGGTACGCCGACGATGCCGACGTCGGCGAGCAGTTTTAGTTCGAGACGGACGACGCACTCTTCGCCCGCTTCGCCGCGAATCGCATAGTCGGGTGCCTGCCGTGCCGCGGTTGCAAAATGTTGGTTGCCGAGGCCGCCCTTGCCGCCGCGGGCGACGAGGACGCGCTGGCCGGGCTGCGCGAGATCGGCGAGCAACGCCTCGCTCTGCGTCTCGGTGCTCTTATAGACGAGCGTCCCGACCGGCACGGGAATGATGAGGTCGTCACCGGCGCGCCCCGATTTGTTCGAGGTCCCGCCCGCTTTGCCGGATTCCGCGGCGAATTTCCGCTTGAAGCGGAATTCAACGAGCGTGTTGAGTTCGGGATCGGCGAGGAGATAGAGGCCGCCCCCGTGGCCGCCGTCGCCGCCGGCGGGGCCGCCCTTGGGAACGTATTTCTCGCGCCGCCATGCAACGATGCCGTCGCCGCCGTTGCCGGCGGAGATTTCGATCGTGGCTTCGTCGATGAATTGCACTTAGGTGGGTCTATTCCGCAGGCGAATGAGGGAGCCTTGAAAGAGCGACGGGGCGCCGCATGCGGCACCCCGTCGAAGAAACGAGCGTTTCCCCCCGCGATTATGCGGAGAGCGGTTTGATATCGACGTGCTGCTTGTTCCGGCGGGTCGCAAATTGCACGGTGCCTTCGGTCAGCGCGAAGAGCGTGTGATCGCGGCCGATGCCGACGTTCTCTCCGGGGTAGAACTTCGTGCCGCGCTGGCGAACGATGATGTTCCCCGCGAGCACGTGCTGCCCACCGAAGCGCTTGACGCCGAGGCGCTGCGAATTAGAGTCCCGGCCGTTGCGGGTAGAGCCGGCGCCCTTCTTGGACGCGAAAAGCTGTAGGTCGAATACGAACATAGCCGCAAGAGTATATCGCAAACGGGCTGTGGGGTCAACGTCGATGACGGGGAACATTCCAGGAGAAGGGGCGCCCTGGAAGCGAACGGCCCCCGGCTCGGTAGCGTTCTATCGGGGAGGCGCCATTGGGGCGCCGAAGGGACGATCTCGTTGAAAGGAGTCCATCCACCCTTATGTCATTCAAGCCCAAATATATGCTGGCCGCAGCGGCGTTGATCGCCGGCGCGTTTGCCTTCACGCCCCACGCAGGGGCGGCCCCGGCGACAAATGCCGGGCAAAAGGGCGCCTATGCCGATCATCTCGCCGTCGCGAATAGCGGCGAGCTCCGCACGATCGCCGTGACGGCCCATCGTTATGAATTCGAACCGGAAACGATCACCGTCCACGAAGGCGAACCGGTGAAGTTGGTGCTCACCAGCAAAGATGTCACCCACGGAATCGCCGATGACGATCTCGGTATCCCCAATACCGTCATCTACAAAGGCAAGACGAGCACCGTCACCTTCACGCCGAAAAAACTCGGGACCTTCAAAGTCCATTGCTCGGTCTTCTGCGGCATCGGCCATGGCAACATGGTGCTGACGGTAAAGGTCATCAAATAACCTCGATACGTCGAACCGAGAAATCGGCGACGCAAATGATAAAGAGCGGGCCCCCGAGATTCGGGAGCCCGCTCTTTTCTCGCGACGCTTACCGTGGAGAGTTTAGTGGTTCTTCCACCATGGCCCGCCCCAGAGGAGCTGATAGCTCCAGACCGGCGTGCCGCCGACCGTTGCGGCATCTTCGATGGTGAACACGACGTTCGGTTCGATATTCACCGCGAGGTCGCCGATGTAGTAGTTGTTGACGCCACCCATGCCGTCGTTGGTGGTGTCATAGCGAAGATCGATGTTCGCTTTGGGAAGCACGTTATAGATCGCTTCGAGCGAGTAGGCGTGGCTCTGTGACGAAATCGCCGGCGAGATATCTTGCGGGTTATTATCGTTGCCTTGCAGATCGACGCCGAGCAGCATGTACTTCGGCCCGGTGTAGGAGACGAGCGCGCCGTAGCGCGAGTAGGTGTCTTTCGCTCCCGAAGGTAACGGCGTCGTGCCGCCTTCGAAGGCGACGCCGCCCGAGAAGCGGGTCTCCGGCCACATGTACATCAGCGATCCGACGACCGCTTGCCCGACCGCACCGGCGACCGAACTATCGGTATCGTTGTCGTATGCCGTCTCCAACGGGCCTTCGTTGGTCATGTAGGCGACGTTGCCGATCAGCCCTTTCGAACCGATCTGCGTGTACGAAGCGCCCCAGCGATTATCGCCAACTCCGACGCCGTTATTCCCGACGCCGAGCGCGGCGAAGGAGTAGCCCGAGAGCGAGAGATTCATCGCGACCCACGGGGCGAAGAACGGAGTCGGGAACATGCCGACCTGCAAGCTGCCGTTGCCGTGGCTGAGGCCATTATAGGCGACCCAGCCTTGGTCGATCGATGCGGCGGGCATGCCGCCTTCGACGATCGGTACCGAAGCGTAGTAGGTGAAATCTTTTCCGAGATACCCGGCGCTGAGGAGATCGATGACGCCAACCATAATTTTATTACCGAAGGTCGGGTCGGGAACGCTCGATCTATTGAGCGTGAACTCCAGCGCTACGGGAAGATGCTTATTGTTCTCCATCTGCGCGTGCGCGTCGAGGACGCGTGCGAAGTTCGTCGCCAGCACGTAGCGGCCGGTGGCGTTGAGATTGGGGACGGAGGTGTGGCACATTTGGCAGCTGACGCCGCCCTGTGCGTTGGCGAAGAGTGGGATAGCGCTCGCCGGACGCGCCGAACCGAGGATGGCGAATGCCATCCCCAGTGCGACGATCAGTCCGGTGCGACCGATTTTGGCGTTCATTGTTTCACAATTACCGTTAGCTTCATGTTAGCGTGATTGAGACCGCAGAAGATCGCACAGGGCAGGACATAGGTGCCGGCCTTGGTGGGGGTGACGGCGACGGTCACGGTCTTGCCCGGTTGAATGCGGGTGAGCGGGATGTGGAGCCGGTTAGAAACGAGGCCGTGCACTCCTCCTGACGAGGTCAGGTGCAGGGTGGTCGTTTTGCCGACATGCATCACGATCGTGCTGGGGGTGAAGTTGCCATCCGAGCTGGCGACGATGCTCGTGGCCCCGGCGGCCGCGACTGCGTTGGTGACGCCGGCTGCGCCGGCGGGTTGGGCTCCGACGCCGAGGGCGACGAGAGCGAGGGTTGCGATAAAGGTGGTAAGCGTGCGTTTCATGAGTTCCTCCTGTGAGATGAATGCTACGCGTCGCTTACGAAGACGCGATGAGCCATCGGGGAACGGGCTGGGAAGAAGTGGGGAAGCGGAGAGGGGTCATCGATAGGGCGACCGTACCTACCAACCGCTTTGGAGAAAAAACGAGTGGTCGTCACGGGCCTCGGGGCCGTGACGCCGATAGGAAATACCCGTGACGAGTTCTGGCGTCGACTGATCGCCGGCGATTCGGGCGTCGGCCCGATCACCGCCTTCGACGCAAGCGCTTTTACGACGCGCATCGCCGCCGAAGTCCGCGACTTCGATAGCGAGGCATTGCTCGGGAAAAAAGAGGCGCGCCGGATGGACCGCTTCACGCAGTTTGCGATGGTTGCGGCGAACGAAGCGATCGCCGACGCAGCCCTGCCGAACGACGAAGCGACGAAGGAGCGTATCGGCGCGGTGATGGGAAGCGGCATCGGCGGCATCATCACCTTTTGGTTGGAATCGGAGAAGGCGGCGATTGCCGGCACCTGGTCGCGTTGCTCGCCCTTCTTTATTCCGATGCTGATGGCGAACGCCGGCCCGGCGCAGATCTCGATGCGCCACGGTTTTCGCGGCCAAATTTTCTCGGTCGCAAGTGCGTGCGCGAGTGCGAACGATGCGATGGCGATTGCATATCGCAGCGTCGCCAATGGCGAAGCGATCGCGGTCGTGACCGGCGGCAGCGAGGCGTGCGTCTCGCCGCTAGCCATCGGCGGCTTCTGTTCGATGAAGGCGATGTCGACGCGTAACGAGGAGCCGACGAAGGCCTCACGCCCTTTCGATAAAGATCGCGACGGCTTCGTTTTAGGTGAAGGCGCCGGCGTTTTAATTTTCGAGGAATACGAACACGCGCGGGCGCGCGACGCCCGCATCTACTGCGAGGTGCTCGGCTACGGTGAATCGGCCGATGCCTACAACCTCGTTGCGGTCGATCCCGATGGTCGGGGCGTGAAACTCGCCTTCGAGCGAGCGATCGCGCAGGCCGGAATCACGCGCGACCAGGTCGATCACATCAACGCTCATGGAACCGCGACGCCGATCGGCGACCCCGCAGAATCGAAGGCGATCGAAGAGAGCTTCGGCGAGCACGCCGCCAAGATCGCCGTGAGTTCGACGAAATCGATGCACGGACACGCGCTCGGCGCCGCCGGCGGCATCGAGGGCGTCGCTACGGTGCTCGCCGTCGCAAACGATCTCGTGCCGCCGACGATCAATTACGAACATCCCGATCCCGAGTGCAGGCTCGACTACGTCCCTAACGTCGCACGAAAAATGACCGTCAACGTCGCGTTCTCCAACTCGTTCGGATTCGGCGGCCACAACAGCGTGTTGGTCTTCGGTAAATTACGGTAGTAAAGGATGGCCGGTGAGGCGCGGCGTCGCCGCGTGCGCGCGTGGTTACGCTTGGCGGGGGTACGCACCGTTGGGCGACTCGAGCATATCGAGCTCGCGTTGCGGCATGGATCCTTTGCGCGCGAACGCGGCGGCGAGAGCAACGAACGCCTGGAATTTCTCGGCGACTCCGTGCTCGGATTCATCGTCGCGACCTGGCTCTACGAAACGTTCCCCACGCTGACCGAAGGGGAACTGACGTTGCGTAAAGCGCGCATCGTGAAGGACGAGGCGCTCGCGGTCAGCGCCGCACGGCTGGGTTTCGACGATGCAATCGAGTTAGGTGTCGGCATGCGCAACGCCGGCGGTACGGAGAACGCCTCGATCCTCGCCAATACCTTCGAGGCGTTCGTCGCCGCGCTCTACCTCCAGCTCGGCATCGAAGCCGCGCGCAAATTCGTGCTCGAGCAGCACGTCGCTCGCGTCGATCTCGATCCGCTCGCGCTCGTCGATCCGAAGACGCGCCTGCAGCAATATACGCAGGCGCACGCACTCGGCTTGCCCTCGTACGACGACCGCGGCGAAGGGACGCCGCAGCGCCCGGCCTTTACATCGACGGTCTGCATCGACGGGCACCCCCTGGGAAGTGGGAGCGGGGCGTCGAAACGAGCAGCCCAGCAAGCGGCTGCGATAGCCGCGCTTCGCACGCTTGAAAGCGCTTCGGGCGCGCAAGGAATCTCGTGAAACTCAGGAAGATCAAGGCGTTTGGTTTCAAGACGTTTGCCGATGCAGTAACGCTCGATTTTGCGGGCGGTATTACCGGTATCGTCGGGCCCAACGGCTCGGGGAAATCGAATATCGTTGACGCCTTCCGTTGGGTGTTGGGCGAGACCAGCACGCGGAGCCTTCGCTCGGATAAGCTCGAGGGCGTTATTTTTGCGGGCACCGACAAACGCAAGCCACTCGGGCTCGCCGAAGTCTCGCTGACCTTCGATAACACCGACGGTCGCCTCGCGACGGACTTCCGCGAAGTCGAGATCACGCGCCGCACCTATCGTGCCGGCGAGAGCGAGTATTTTATCAATCGCTCGCAGGTGCGTCTGCGCGATATTCACGATCTCCTGATGGGAACGGGGCTTGGGCCGGGCTCCTATTCGATCGTCTCGCAGGGACAGATCGATGCGATCCTCACGAGCAAGCCCGCCGAGCGGCGCGCACTCTTCGAAGAGACGGCCGGTATCAACAAATTTCTCGCGCGCAAAAACGAATCGTTACGTCAACTCGAGAAAACCGAACAAAATGCGATCCGCATCAACGATTTAGTTGCCGAGATCGAAAAACGCATTCCCGAACTCGAAACCCAAGTTCGTCGTGCGAAGCGCTATCGCAAGGTGCAAGCGCGGGTTCGCGACCTCGAAATTCTTTCGTACCTGCGTGCGAGCGCTTCGCGGCGCGAAGAGCGCGCGCGCCTCGCCGAGGAGAGCGCGCGGATCGAAGAACGTCGCGGTAATGCCGCGGCGAGCGCGGCGAGCCTCGGCGGCCTCTTTTCGGAGGTGCGCAATCGCCTCTATCAGGCCGATCTCGCGCTGGAGGACTTGCGCGTAAACGCACAAGATCGCAGAGCCGAACTCGCACGCGTTGAAGCCGATTATGCCGCCGCGCTCGCCCGACGCGAAGCGCTGGAGGCGCAAAACACGCAGACCTCCGCCGATGTCGAGCGCGTCGTACGCGAGCGGGAAGAACTTGGAGCGACGATCGAACGATTGGAGCGGGAGATCGAACCGCTGGTCGTCGAGCTCGAAGCAGCGCGCGAACGCGAGCTCGCCGCTCAGGCGACGCTCGCGCAAGCGCGCGCGCAACTCGACGCCATTTTTACGCGCCTGCGTGAAGTGGAAGCCGACGTCGCGCGCGAGGCGACCGCGCGTGCCGAACGCCGCGCGCAGGGCGAGAGCCTGCGCGGCGAGATCGCGCGCCTGGAAGGCGAGATCGCCGAGGACGCCGGGCGGCTCGGCGAGCTCGAACGCTCGGTTGACGAGAGCACGCACCGCTGCGCGCAGCACGAGAGCGTGCTCGCACAGACCGAGGGGCAGCAGCGCGATGCGCGCGGCGCGGTCGAAAGCGCGCAAGCAACGCACGCGCAGGCGCAGAGCGCGGCTGCAGCGGCGACGGCGGCGCTGCGCGAACACGCCGGCGAAGTAAAGGCCGCCGAGTCGCGCCTACACACGATCGAGGAGCTCGAGAACTCACTCGAAGGGCACGTACCCGGAACGCGCGCGGTGGTGGAGGCCAAACAGCGCGGCGAGCTCGGTGGTATCGAAGGCATCGTCAGCAATCTCATCACCACCGATGAGAAATATGCGCGTGCGATGGATATCGCGTTCGGCGCGCGTCTCTCGAACATCGTGACGACCAGCTCCGAAGATGCCGAGCGCGGGATCGAATTTCTCAACGCGCGCGAAGCGGGGCGCGCGACGTTTCTGCCGCTCGATACGCTCTCGGCGCGCGACGCACGCGCGATGACTCCGGAATTGAGTTCGATTCCCGGCGTGATCGATTACGCGCATCGCCTCGTTCGTACCGACGCACGTTACGAAGGCGTCGTCCGCTTCCTCGTCGGCAACGTCTTAGTGGTCGACACGCTGCAGACCGGTATTCATCTCGTGCGCGAGCGCAAGCTGCGCGAGACGATCGTGACGCTGAGCGGCGAGCAGATTACCGGCGGCGGCGCGATCACCGGCGGACGTTTTCAGCGCGAACGCTCGCTGCTCTCGCGGCGCGTCGCGGCGCAGACGCTGCGCGGACAGCTCGATGCCATGCACGCGACGCTGCGCCGGCTCGAAGCCGAAGCGAGTGCGTGTGCCGAACGGATCACCAGCGCGGCACGCGCGCTCGACCAAGCGCGCGAGGCATCGAATGCCTGCGACGTGCACGTAACGGAGCTGCGCGGCGAACTCACCGCGCTCGGCGCAACGCTCGAACGGACGAACGCCGAGGTCGGTGCGGTGCGCGCACATATCGACGAGCGGCGCGGTGCGTTGGTCGTCGCGCGCGAACGGGCACTCGCACTCGGCGACGAGACGGCATCGAATGCGAGCGGCGACGAAGAACGCGAGCGGCTCGAGGGAGAGCTCGCTCAGGCGCGCGCCGGCATCGCGCGCTCGGAGGGGCAACAACGCGAAGCGACGCAGGTCGCGGCGGCGCTGCGCGAACGCAACGCAGCGTTGCACGCCGAACGCGATGCGGCGGCGGCGCGGCTGGGGATGCTCGACCAGAATCAGGAGCGCGCGCGCGACGCGCGGGAGCGCATGCTCGCCGAGATCGGGGCGCTCGCCGACGAAACGCGGCGTCTGCACGCGCATGCCGAAGGGTTGCGCGGCGGCGTCGCCGAGATCGACGCGCGTCTCGAGAGCGCGCGCCGCGAACGCGAGCAGCTCGCGGCACGACAGTCGCAACTCGAGGGCGAGCTCAAACAAGCGGAGTTCGAAGAGCGCGAAGCATCGCACGAAGGCGAACGCGTGCGCACCCGTCTTGCGGAGATCGACGCGGAGCTTGGGATGCTCGTCGCGCAGTTCGCGCAGAACCCCGCCGGCGACGACGAATGCGCCGACGTCGCTTCGCGCTACGCCGATGAAGGCGATGAGGTCGTCGAAGATCTGCCGCGCCTTCGCGACGAACTCGCGCGATTGAGCGCGAACGTCAACCTCAATGCCGAGGCGGAGAGCGAGGAGCTCGCCGCGCGCGACCAAGAACTGCGCAAGCAACTCGAAGACGTCATGAAAGCGCGCGAGACGCTCCTCGAATCGATTCACGAGATCGAAAAACAGACGCAGGTGCGTTTCAACGAAACCTTCGAAAAAGTTGCGGAGGCATTCACCGAGAGTTTCGACCGCCTCTTCCCCGGCGGGCAGGCGAAGATGTGGCAGACCAATCCCGAGAATATCTCGGAGACCGGGATCGAAATTTCGGCCCAGCCCCCCGGCAAGAAAGCGATGCCGCTCGCGGCGCTCTCCGGCGGCGAACGGGCGATGGTCGCGGCGGCGTTGATCTTCGCGTTGATCAAGGTAAAGCCATCGCCATTCTATCTGCTCGACGAAATCGATGCCGCGCTCGACGATGCCAACGTGGAGCGGCTCTCGCATATGGTGCGCGATCTTCAGGGCGATTCGCAGATGATCGTCGTCACGCACAATCGCAAGACGATGGAGATCGCCGACCGTCTCTACGGCGTCTCGATGTCGGAGCCGGGCGTTAGCTCGATTATCTCGGCGGAGCTCACTCCCGATCCGGAGCTCGCTCTTGCCTGAGCGAGCGCGCGAAGCCGCGCTCTTTTCCGTCTCCGATAAACGTGGCGTCGAGGAAGTCGCACGCGCACTGCGCGCACGGGGCGTCGCGATCTACGCAACCGGAGGTACGCGGAGCTATCTCGTCGATCGCGGCGTGCCCGCGCAAGATGTCGAATCGCTCACGGGGTTCCCCGCACTTTTCGGCGGTCGCGTGAAAACGCTGCACCCGAAGGTTTTTGGCGCGATCCTGTACGATCGCGGTACGGAAGAGCACCGCGCGCAGATCGAACAATACGCGATGCCGAGCATCGTCGCGGTCGTCGTCAATCTCTATCCATTCGAGGCGACGGTAGCGCGCGAAGGCACGACGCTGGAAGAAGCGATCGAGCAGATCGATATCGGCGGGGTCGCGCTCTTGCGGGCCGCAGCAAAGAATGCTGCCCACGTTGCCGTGCTGACCGATCCTTCGCAGTACCCAAGTTACCTTGCAGCGCTCGAAAGCGACGAGGTTCCCAACGGCTTGCGGCGACGCCTCGCGGTAGCGGCATTCGAACGGACGGCTTCGTACGACATCGCCATCTCGCACTATCTTGCGACGAAGGGCGAATTGCTGCCATCCGAACTTCCGGGTGCGCTCACGCTCGCGCTACCGCTCGCTCAACGTTTGCGCTACGGAACGAACCCGCAAGAGCGCGCGGCATTCTATCTCGGACGCGAAGACCGCGTTCCCGAACAGCTGCACGGGAAAGCCCTCTCCTACAATAACTTGCTCGATCTCGATGCGACGTTACGATTGCTCTCGCGCGCCGCGCTCGGCGCCGAATACGGCAGCGAACGCGAACGTTTCGTGCGCGCGGCGGTGGTGAAGCATACCGTTCCCTGCGGCGTCGCGCAGCGTTCGACGGTGGGGAAGGCGGTTCGCGATGCCATTGCGGCCGATCCCGTCTCGGCGTTTGGCGGAATCGTTGCAACCGATACGCGCCTCGATGCCGTTGCGGCGCGAGCGCTCGCCGAAGTCTTTCTCGAAATCGTCGCCGCGCCGGAGTACGATGACGACGCGCTCGAGATCTTACGCAAGAAAAAGAATCTGCGCATCATGCGCTTCACGCCCGAGCTTCCCGACGAACTCGCCGCGGAGTTGCGCGTGCGCTCGGCGCTCGGCGGCGTGCTCGCCGAGGAGAACGATCCTAACGCGGAACCCGAACGCTGGAGCGTGGTGAGTACGCGCGTTCCCGACGACCGGGAGTGGCACGATCTCGCTTTCGCCTGGGATATCGTGCGCCACGTGAAGAGCAACGGCATCGTCATCGTCAAGGGCGGTACGACGCGTGGAATCTGCGCCGGGCAGACCAATCGCGTGAGTGCGGTGCAGATCGCCGCGCACCGAGCGGGCGAACTCGCAATCGGCGGCTCCTGTGCGAGCGATGGATTTTTCCCGTTCGCCGATGGGCTCGAAGCGGCGATTGCGGCCGGCGTCACCGCGGTGATCGCGCCGGGCGGCAGCGTCCGCGATGCGGAGGTCATCGCCGCCGCCGATCGCGCCGGCATCGCGCTCGTCTTCTCCAGCTACCGGTACTTCTTGCACTAAGAAGAGACGGTCGTCGCAAAAGAAGGGCATGTTGAAATGATCATCGAGGAAGTTGAAGAGAACGCAAGAAGCGCGGTTCGGAAACAAAACGCCGACTCCTCACTTGAGGAAAAATTCGCATTATTGGCGCGATTTCTCATTTTGAAAAAGCAATTTGCACCAACCCGGAAGAAAAATGGGCGAGACCTTGAAATTGGTAGCGACGAGTATCTCGATTCGCTTGCGAGGTCGTTTTTGACCGCGCGCGCTGATAGGGCCCCCGCTGTTCCGCGGACGGTTCCCGATAAGATGATTGCGTTTATCCTTAAACATCACTACAACGTCGAAATAGAGAAACTTGAAGAAATAATTAGCGCCCATCAGTCGTCGATGGCGGCTGAAAACTATGTCGGATATCTACTTGAGCGTTTCCTTTCCTCCGTTCTTGAGCCGCTCGGATGGGTTTGGTGTTCAGGTTCCTCGGTAACCGCTGTTGATTTTATAAAGCCTCCTGCGCACGCCTCATTGCCATGGCAGATGCTCCAGGTAAAAAATCGCGATAATTCAGAAAACTCATCAAGTAGTAAAGTGCGCCTTGGGACGGAGATTAAAAAGTGGCATAGGACGTTTTCCGCCACCGGGGCAACAAACTGGCTGGCCTTCCCGGAAGGCGATGCGCGAGACGAATTAACCGAGGAAAAATTCGAAATCTTTGTGGCGGATTATCTCAGCCGTATAAAACGCGGAGCGTAACCAAAATACTCAGCGCGGTTCATAGGAGGGATAGTTGCATGTTGGATCCATGAACTGCGCCACTACGGTGTTTAGAATGAACTTCACCCCTGAGTGCGTTTTCCGTAGCGAGCTCCCAGGAAACTTCATCGGTTCCCTTGTATCGCGAATGCGGAAACCCTTTCGGCGGCGCCACTAGTTCGCCGCTCCTGTGGGCGAGAATCGCTCGCCCAATAGCCTCGCCGAGGCCAACTGGAACCGCATTGCCGACCTGACGATATTGATCGGAGAGAGTACCGCAAATCTTCCATTCAGATGGAAACTGCTGAATGCGCTTGTATTCTTCGATAGAAAGAGGGCGATCTTCCGTAGGGTGACAGAGATCCGTTGCCGGCATGTTCGGCGAGGTTAGAAGCGTGCACGACGGCTTATCCCAATCCAGCCGCCGTAAAAATCCCGTTTTTCCGCCGCCTGAATAATAAGCGTTTCCCAACGCACTTTTGTGGAGATCATGCGGAAGATGTTTCCAGTATTGCCCGGGACCTAATAGACGGTAGTAACGGAGACGCTCTTCCGGGAAGTGCGCATGGTTGCATTCACTCAAGCCGGAAATAGCCTCCCGTAGAGTTCGCCAAGGGGGTAAGCCGTAGGCGCCATTTTCGGAATGTGTCGGCACGAGGTGAGGCAATTTACTTCCATCGCGCGAACAAAGAATTACAATGCGTTCGCGAACCTCCGGAACCCCAAAATTGGCAGTATTGTACAAATTAAACGACACTCCATATCCACCCTTACGGAGTCGATTCAAAATGTACATGAGAGCACTGCCGGGTAGTTCTTCCGAAGTTGGGATCCATTTCTGGTCACGCGCGGCGTGGGGCCGATGAAGAATTGGCGCAGAGAGAAGACCGCGGACGTTTTCTATTACAGCGTACCGTGGGCGAAGCTCAAGAATCAGGTCGATATATCGAAGAAATACGTTGCCGTGCCGGTCGTTAAAACTTTTACGTGCTCCTGCAGTGGAAAACGACTGACATGGAGGGCCGCCAACCATGAGGTCAATATCATCAGTTAAACTGAGGCCGGCAAAGTCTCGAATCTCGCTAGCATCGTATTTTGATATATCGCCAATTAAGGCAATGTCGGGGCGGTTCTCCGTTATTGTTCCGCGACACATCTTGTCGGATTCGCAGGCCAAAATCGGTATAATTCCGGTAGCTTCCAGCCCTAAATCGAGGCCCATTGCTCCGCTAAAAAAAGACAGTGCCTTAACCTGGGGCAATTGATAGGGCGGGCGGCGTCTATCTAATACGTTCAATCTAGATTTCATAGCGTGGATTCATCCGTTGGTTCGATCGAGCCAAGCCACGAATAATGCCGGCGCTTGTTTCTTATCGCATAGGTATAAAAACTGCCATGCTTCTCTTGAGCTCGCCGTTTGGGCGTCGCTAAAGCAACCACCAGCACCGTCGGTGCCTCATTGGGCGATGTCAATAACCGGCGCACCATTACAGCGATTATTATACTCGTTGTTACAAATTCCTATCAAGGGCATTCACTTCTTCGAGTCCGGAGCGCATCGAAAGCAACTCAAACCAATCGCGATCGGTTATGCCGATGTAGAGGTCGCGTTGCTCCCGGGGATTCACCACACCGGTAACGTACGTGCCCGCGAACGAAAGTCATGCCGATGCGCCGTGAGGAGGCTCCGATGCCAAGATTTCTCCATACCTCGATCTTCGTCAACGATATGGCGGAATCGATTGCCTTTTATACGGAGAAGCTGGGACTGAAACTGCTCGATGGGCCGTTCCATTATCCGGGCAACGCCGACATGGCGTTTATCGGAAACGATTGGAACGCGTATATCGAGTTGGTTTTCGATCTCGAAGCGCACCCGCCATATCAGCTAGGCAATCGTTACGAGCATCTCGCGCTCGAAGTCGAAGGCGAACTCGCCCCCTACGTCGCGAAGCTCCGAGAACGGGGCGTGACGGTGCTCAAGGACGTCTACAAATCGCCCGGGGGGACGCGCGCGATCGCATTCGTCGAAGACCCCAACGGTATTCCCATCGAACTCCTGGAGCCGCGGCGCGCCACGACGCTTGGCTAACGCGCGGATGCACGCTCAGGCATGAATCGGGGCGGATCGCTGCGAAACCGCCCTCCCGATGCCCAACCCGATCCTCGCTCCCCGCGGCACCTACGATCTGTTGCCGCCTACCTCGACGCTCCGCGCCGCGCTCGAAGCGCGGATGCGGGTTTTGGCGCAGGGCTATGGGTACGGTGAGATTCGCACCCCGATCTTCGAAGCGACCGAACTCTTCGAACGCGGTGTCGGCGAAGGCACCGATATCGTCGAAAAAGAGATGTACACGTTCGTCGATAAAGGCGAACGCCGAATGACGTTGCGCCCCGAGTTTACCGCACCCGTCGTCCGCGCCGCGCTCGAACATAAACTCTTCGCCGTTGGGCCGCAACGCTTTTTTTACATCGGTCCGATCTTTCGCTACGAGCGTCCGCAGAAAGGGCGCTATCGGCAGCCGCATCAATTCGGAGTTGAGTGCTACGGCTATTCGGAGCCGGAGGCCGACGTCGAAGTCATCTCGCTGGCATGGCAACTCGTGCGTTCGCATGGAATCTCCGACGCGCGCTTGCAACTCAACAGCATCGGTGACGCAGCCTGCCGCGAACGCTATCGCGACGCACTGCTTGCATTTTTGCGTCCACTCGCCCCGACGCTCTCCGAAGACTCACAACGCCGGTTGGAGCGCAATCCTTTACGCGTCCTCGATAGCAAAGATCCGCGCGACGGAGTGGCGGTGCAAAACGCTCCGCGCATGCTCGAACACCTTTGCGATCCCTGCGCGCAACATTTTTCCGCGGTGCGGGCGCTCCTCGACGCACTCTCGATACCCTACGACGTGAATCCGCATATCGTTCGCGGACTCGATTACTACACGCGGACGGTCTTCGAGATCGTGTCGAATTCGCTCGGCGCTCAGAGCACGGTCTGCGGCGGCGGGCGCTACGACAACCTCGTCGCATCGCTTGGCGGCCCCGAAGTGCCCGCGGTCGGCTTCGCGCTGGGGATCGAACGCTTCGAGATGATCCTCTCGGCGGGCGGCGGCGAACCGGCCTCGTCGCGTCGCGGAGTACAGGCG
>JABEUX010000003.1 GCA_013044185.1 Vulcanimicrobiota bacterium
CCCAAACCCCGTTCGCACCCCGCCCTGCGTGACGCTCCCCGGCTGAACGACGATGAGGTTCGAGCCGAGGCTCGCGATGCTTTGCTGGACGGAGACGCGCGCACCCGCACCGATCGCAACCGTGATGATCACCGCGGCAACCCCAATGACGATGCCGAGCATCGTTAACAAAGAACGGACCTTGTTCCGAATCAGCGCTTGGACGGCAAGGCGGAGCGTCGCGCGGAGGTTCATGCCGCTCGTTCCAAGTTCGGTATATCCGAGAGAATATGACCGTCGCGGAAAGTGACGATTCGTTTTGCGAATGCCGCAATATCCGGTTCGTGGGTTACGAGCATAATCGTAATGTTTCTCGTTGAATTGAGCTCCGAAAAAATGCGCATGACGTCTCGCGAGGTCTTTGTATCGAGCGCCCCCGTCGGTTCGTCGGCGAGAATGAGCGCGGGATCGTTCACCAGCGAGCGTGCGATGGCGATACGTTGTTGCTGTCCGCCGGACATCTGGTTGGGCATATGGTCGGCGAGCGGCTTAATGCCGACGATATCCATTTTCTCCATCGCGATATCCAAACGTCGCGCGGCTGGAACCCCGGCATAGACCATCGGCAGCTCGACGTTCTCGAGCGCGCTCGTGCGCGGTAGGAGGTTGTACGATTGAAATACGAAGCCGAGACGGCGGCTGCGAACGTCGGCGCGTTCGTCGTCGCTGAGCGTGGCAACATCGCGCCCTTCGAAAAAGTAGCTGCCCGATGTCGCACGATCGAGCATGCCGACGATCTGCATGAACGTCGATTTTCCCGATCCCGAAGGCCCCATGACTGCGATGAACTCCCCTTTCTCGATGGAGAGGTCGACGCCGCCGAGGGCGACGACTTCGTCCTCACCCATCGGATAGATCTTGCGAAGATTTCGCACCTCGACGACGCCGCTCATTAGTGGATGACTCGCATCCCACCGCTCACCGGCGATCGCGGGGAGCCCTTGCGGGCGCTCGCTGTAGAGCCAGTCGCTGCAGTAATGACCTCGTCGCCGGAGCTCAAGGCGCCGGCCGTAACCGGAGCGACGGCTGCCTGCGTGCTGGTTGCTAATAGAACGCGCACGGCGACGTGCTGTGGCCGTCCATTGTGGAGGACGAAGAGCATCCCCGCGGTTCCCGGCGCCGATGCGACGGTGCCGCTGCCGCTCGCGAGCGTGCCCCATGGCGAGGTTCCATTCGCCGCCGCACCTGCGGAACTCGGTTTCCACGATAGGGCGGCGAGGGGTACGACGAGCGCGTTCTTTGCGCTCGCAATATCGATCGTCGCGTTCGCCGTCATGCCGGGAAGCAGCGCGCCGTCGGGGTTCGGGACGTCGACAACGACGTCGTAGGTGACGACGTTATTGAGCGTCTGAGGATTGATGCGAACCTGGGCGACGGTGCCTTGGAAGGTGCGCGAAGGGTAGGCCAGCACCGAGAAGGCGACGGAGTCGCGGGCGCGGACGTTGCCGATATCGGGCTCGCCGACGTTAATATCGACCTCCATTTTTTGCAAATTTTGTGCGATGGTAAAGAGCGTCGGCGTGCTGAATGAGGCCGCCACCGTTTGCCCGACCGAAACGGCGCGGGCGACGACGGTGCCGTTGACCGGTGAGGTGATGATCGTGTGGGAAAGGTTGAGCTGATCCTGTTGTACGGAGGCCTGCGCTAATTGGACCGCCGCCGCGGCCGCCTGCGCGCTCGCGTTTTGCCCTCGTGCGGTCGAAGAACTCAGGGCGATTGTTGCGGTACTCGCCTGTGCTTGCGCGCGTGCTTGTGCGAACGCCGCCTGCGCCGCTGCGAGCGCCGCCTGGTCCTGTGCCGTCGTCGAGCGATCGGCATCGAGTTGGCTCTGTGCGAGATATCCCTGCGCTGAGAGCGAGGCGTCGCGCTTCTCTTGGAGTTGCGCGAGGACGAGCGCGGACTGGGCCTTCGCAATATTTGCTTGCGCTGCCGTGGTCGCGGCGTTTTGTGCTGCGTTATTCGCGGTGGCAATCGTCACGCTGCTGAGGCCGCCTAACGCGGTAGAGCCCGCTGCCGCGGCTTGGGCCTGCGCTTGCGCGAGGCTCGCCTGCGCCTGATCGAGTTGCGCTTGAAACGTGCTGGGATCGATTCGAGCGAGTACCTCGCCCTTCGTCACTTTGCTGTTGAAATCGACGTCGATCGATGCGATCGTTCCCGAGACTTGGGTACCGACAGAGATGCTGTTTTGCGGATTCACCGTACCCGAGGCCGTAACGCTCTGGGTGAGCGTCTGAACGACGACGGGAGCGGTCGTGTAGGAGATCCCCGGGTGGGCCCGCTCGATGGCGAAGATCAGTGCGAGCGCGAGGACGACAAGCGATGCCGCGGCGCCGACGAGCCACTGCCATCTCGGAACTCTCGGAGCCCAACGGGCGAGCGCATCGTATCCCCAGGGGTGCGGTAGCGAGCTAGATGACATTGTCGATGATCCTCCAAGCTCATTCTGAGGGCATCGCCTGGTAATCCGTTGTGAAGCTCGTGAAAATCACATGAAATGGCGCTCTTTGCGGTCGCTACCGAAGCACTTTCTCGAGGGCGCGAGCGAGAGGCCCAAAAGTTCTCTGGCCACTTTTGAGGAAGACGATATGCTTCGACCGGTCGATTATGGCGATCGTTGGGTATCCACCCTGTAAATAGAGCTTGGAGACCGAGAGGCTCGGATCGTACATCGCCACCGGATAACGCACCTGAAATCGATCGATAAACGCCTGAACGTCTTCCTGCGACGATGCTCCCGTGCCGGTCATATCGGTGGTGCTTCCGGGAATGGCGATGAACGCAACCCGCCTGCCGAAGCGCGCGTAGAGGCGATCCAACACGCCGGTCTCAAACTGGCAGTGCGGACACCACGTAGCGAAGACTTCCAGGAGCACCGGTCGCTTCACCGTCGCAAGATCGAACTCGCCTTGCGTGCTGGGGGTCGAAAATGTCGGCGCAAGCGCACCGACGCTCGCGGGCGCGACGATCGGCGCAGTCGACGCATTTTGCAACTGCTGGGTCGGTTGGAGCTTCACCACGAGAATGGCAACGATGACGATCAGGACGAGAGCGAGAATGCTCAAGGTGAGAAGCGTGCGGCGCTGCATTATGAAGAGATCCTCCGATCGAGAGCGAGCGAACCAGGTGCGAATCGTGCGACGAGGGCGGCGCAAAGTGCGAGACCGAAATCAAAGGCTACATGCGGCCAATCGGCGGTCGCTCGATCGTTCGGACCGAAGCATCCGCAATCGGCGGAGATACCGCGTAGGACCGCCGATGCAACCGCGATTCCGTAGAGCCCAAATTGCAGGGCCGCAAAGAGTGCCGCCCAACGAGTCAACAGGCCGATGACGAGATAGAGTCCCACAAAGATCTCAACAAACGGTAGTGCGAGAGCAATGGGAGCGATTGCCTCTGCCGGAAGTAACCGAAAAGCGGCGATCGATGCCGCAAGTTCGACGGAATGCCCAACCTTCAGTACTCCTGCGACGATCAGGAGTATTCCGAGGAGGATGCGGATCGCTGCGACGGCCGCCGAACGGATGCTCATCCCGTGGCTCGTTCGTGCCGCTATGCGCCGTGCCTCTCGCTCGGCGAAAATATCTCAGGTTCTTCTCATTTTACCCAAAATTTTCCCAGAAAAGTAGGGAGCGATCGTGCTTTTCCGATACCTGAGGGTGAAAGGAGGTGAAAAATACATGATTTCATCGGTTCAAAACGGCACGTCTTCACTCTGGCAATCGTTGCTCGCTCCATCGAGCGGTACGACTGCGGGAGCTGCGACGAATAATCCGTTCTCCAATGTCAACCTCAGCGCGCAACAGAAATCGCAGATATCCGCGATTATCTCGAACGCGCAATCGCAGGGGCTGTCGTTCTCTCAAGTAAAGAACGAAATCGCGAACGTGCTTTCCAGCACGCAGCAACAGAGATTGCGTAGCGATCTACAATCGCTACGCGGAAAACATCACGGTCGCTCCGACGGCGACGGTGATGGGAGCGCAACGGCTTCCTCACCTGCCGGTACGTCCACGGACGCGTGGGGTGTACAGGTTCCTAGTGCTGTTGCTTCGTCAACGACAACAGGGCTCTCCGCGCTCAGCACTATTGCGGCATCGTATGCCGTACAATCGCAAACACAGAGCGGATTATTCAGTCTCTAACCTCGGTTGGACCTTGCAAGGGAGACCGCTGGAGCCGTTCCGAACGAACGGCTCCAATTTTTTGCGCGCCTCGACACGGCGCGTACCGCGCCTACTCGGCGTCACGACGCTCGCTCGCGTGGTTATCGACGTTGCGGAGGGTTCGCGCAACTATAATCGAGCGCGACGTTGCAGACGACGAAGTTCTTTTTCAGCGTTCGATCGCTTACAGTGATGCCGGCGCGCACCGTCGGCACGCCTTTCCCGCGGACGACGATCGTGTAGCGACCCGGATGCAAATTCCGCAGCACGTAGCGACCATCGGCATCGGTGCGTACGGAGCTGTGCGTCGGGCCGACTGCGGAGACCCGGAGTCCTTCGAGCGGTTGCCCCGTCGTCTGGTCGGTGATTCGCCCGACGAGAAGCGCGAAGGCCAGCGCCGCAAATGGAGCGAGGAAGCGGCGAGAGAACGAGCGCGTAGTCATCGTCGCATGGCTACCTATTCGTGGCGTGCTATTCCTGTCGCGTGAACCATTTCGTGCGCCGAGGTAAGTGAAGCAAGCGTCGGAGCGATCTCCCTCGCGTCACGTTCGAAGTGCGCCCAGAGGTCGCCGTGGCGTGCGAGGCGTGCACGCACCGCAGTGATATTGAAGCGAGCGAGCGTTGCCGCGGGGCGACCGCGAAGCCTCATCCCGGCAAATTCTTCAACCTCGCCCCAATGGAGTGGGGTCGATACCGGGGCGCCATCCCGCAGTCGAACGGAGTAGGGGAGGGCGATCGTTTTCCCTCGGCCGACTTGGCGATAGTCGATATAGACGGCACGTCGATCGCGCTCGCGTAGCGAACGTTCGAGCGTTACGTCCCTCGGACGTTCGGCGGCGACGCGACGCGCGATCTCGTACGTTACCGATTTAACGGCGGCGTAGCTGCGTGCCCCTTTGAGCGGCGCGAGGACGTGCAGGCCGTTTGCCCCGGATGTTTTTACGAGTGCCGTGAGGCCGACGCGTTCGATCTCCGCTCGAAGGACGAGCGCTACACGTGCGAGCGTCGCAAGGGAAGATCCCTCTCCGGGATCGAGATCGAAAAA